>NZ_LSIX01001118.1:0-18976 GCF_001556475.1 Methylobacterium sp. CCH5-D2
CCTATACCGGCGAGGACGACATCATCCGCGTCGAGGACATCTACGGACGCTGACGGCCGCGGCACCCGGGCAGGCGCGGGCATCCGCGCCCCGCGGGGGCATCCGCGCCCCGCGCGGGGCGGCGCCGCCCGCCGCGCGGACCGGCGCGGCATGAATACTGCCTCTCGCATGAAGGCGGCGCGGAACCGCTTTCATCCGCTTCGAATCCTATACTCGCGCCCGGTTCGAGCCGGCTGAACTGGTTGTCCGTCGCACCAGCTTGCAGGAAACCCCGGCTATCCGACACAGGGACCGCGCGGCCGGATCCGGCCGGCGCGGCGAGACGAGAGGGACCGAGAGGATGCCGAAGGGATCCGACCTGCTGGTGCGAGCGCTTGAGAACGAGGGCGTCGATCGCGTCTTCGGCATCCCGGGCGAGGAGAACCTCGACATCGTCGAGTCGCTCCGCACCTCGAAGATCGAGCTGGTCCTCACGCGCCACGAGCAGGCCGCGGCCTTCATGGCGGCCACCTACGGGCGGCTCACCGGCAAGCCGGGCGTGTGCCTCGCCACCCTCGGCCCGGGCGCGCTCAACTTCTCCACGGGCGCGGCCTACGCGCATCTCGGCGCCATGCCGATGATCATCATCACCGGCCAGAAGGGCATCCTGTCCTCGCGCCAGGCCCGCTTCCAGATCGTCGACGTGATCGCCTCGATGAAGCCGATCACCAAGATGGCCCGCCAGATCGTCTCCGCCTCCTCGATCCCCACCATCGTGCGCGACGCCTTCCGGGTCGCCATGGAGGAGCGCCCCGGCCCGGTGCTGCTGGAACTGCCCGAGGACATCGCCGCCGAGGAGGCCGAGTCCTACACGGTGCCCTCGCACCCGATCGACATTCCCGTAGCCCACCCGAAGGCGATCGAGCGCGCCGCCGAGATGATCCTGGCGGCCAAGCGCCCGCTGGTGATGCTGGGCGCGGCCGCCTCCCGCCCGCGCTCCACGAGCGACCTCGGCGGCTTCGTGCAGCGCACCGGCATCCCCTTCTTCACCACGCAGATGGGCAAGGGCACGGTCGCGCACGGCACGCGCCTCTACATGGGCACCGCCGCGCTCTCCGAGCGCGACTACGTGCACGAGGCCATCGACGCCGCCGACCTCATCATCGCCATCGGCCACGACACGGTCGAGAAGCCGCCCTTCTTCATGGGCCAGCCCGACCAGAAGGTGCTGCACATCAGCTACACCCCGGCCAACGTCGAGCAGGTCTACTACCCCGACGCCGAGGTGGTGGGCGATCTCGGCCCCACGCTGAAGCTGCTGGCCGACCGGCTCGAGGACCGGCTCCCGAACGCGGGCGCGCTCCTGCCGCTGCGCGAGCACATCCTCTCCCGCATCGCGGACCGGGCCGACGAGGACCGCTTCCCCGTCACCCCGCAGCGGCTGGTGCGCGACGTGCGAAAGGTCATCCCCGAGGACGGAATCGTCTGCCTCGACAACGGGATGTACAAGATCTGGTTCGCCCGTAACTACCGCACCTACGTGGCCAACACGCTGCTGCTCGATAACGCGCTCGCCACCATGGGCGCGGGCCTGCCCTCGGCCATGATGGCGGCGCTGCTCTACCCGAAGCGCCGCGTGATGGCGGTCTGCGGCGACGGCGGCTTCATGATGAACAGCCAGGAGATGGAGACCGCGGTGCGCCTCGGCCTCAACCTCGTGGTGCTGATCCTGGACGACTCGGCCTACGGCATGATCCGCTGGAAGCAGGCGGTCGACGAGTTCCCGGACTACGGCATGACCTTCAAGAACCCCGACTTCGTGAAGTACGCCGAGTCCTACGGCGCCACCGGCCACCGGGTCGGCGCGGTCGAGGATCTGGGGCCGACGCTGGAGCGGGCCTTCCAGGCCGGCGGCGTCCACCTCGTGGCGGTGCCGATCGACTACTCGGAGAACACGCGCGTCCTCGTGAAGGAGCTGCGCGAGAAGGTGAAGCCGTCGCAGCCCGACGCGAACGCCTGAGGCCCTCTCCCTCCGCGCGGCGCCGCCCGCGCGGAGGCCCGACGTCGAACCCGAGAACGGATAGCGCCGCCATGAAGCCCTTCACCTTCCAGACCACGCCGAACGTGCTGTTCGAGCCCGGCGCCTCGAAGAAGCTTCCGGAGATCGTGGCCGGGCTGAAGGCCAAGCGCGTCCTGCTCGTCACCGACAAGGGCGTGCGCGACGTCGGCCTCACCGCCCCGGCCGAGAAGGCCCTGGCCGAGGCCGGCGTCGAGATCGACGTGTTCGACGACGTGAAGGCCGACCCGCCGGCCAGCGTCATCGAGAGCGCGGTCGCGAAGGCCCGCGAGGCCGGCACCGACCTCGTGCTCTCGATCGGCGGCGGCTCGGCCCTCGATACGGCCAAGCTCGTGGCCTACCTCGCCAGGTCCGACGAGCGGCTCGACGACATCTACGGCGTCGGCTTGGCGCTCGGCGAGCGCCTGCCGCTGATCCTCGTGCCCACCACCGCCGGCACCGGCTCGGAGGTGACGCCGATCTCGATCGTCACCACGCCGACCACCGAGAAGAAGGGCGTGGTCTCCCACAAGCTCCTGCCCGACTGGGCCGTGCTCGACCCCGAGCTGACGCTTGGCCTGCCCGCCCACGTCACCGCCGCGACCGGCATCGACGCGATGGTGCACGCCATCGAGGCCTTCACCAGCAAGAACAAGAAGAACCCGATCTCGGACCAGCTCGCCAAGCAGGCGCTGGCGCTCCTGTCGGCCAACATCCGCACCGCCTGCTCCGAGCCGAAGAACCTCGCGGCGCGCTCAGGGATGCTGCTCGGCTCGATGCTCGCCGGCATGGCCTTCGCCAACGCGCCGGTCGCGGCGGTGCACGCGCTGGCCTACCCGATCGGGGCGATCTTCCACGTGCCGCACGGGCTCTCGAACGCCCTGGTGCTGATGGGCGTGATGCGGTTCAACCTCGGCCACGCGCAGGGGCTCTACGCCGAGCTCGCGGCCGTCCTCGACCCGGAGGCGGCGAACCTGCCCGAGGACCAGGCCGCGGCCCGCTTCGTGGACGGCCTCGCGGCGATCTGCCGGGACTGCAAGGTGCCGGCCTCGCTGGCCGAAGTCGGCGTGACGTCCGACGATCTGGAGCGGCTGGCCACCGACGCGATGAAGCAGACCCGGCTCCTCGTGAACAACCCCCGCGAGGTCACCCATCAGGACGCCTACGCGATCTACGCCGAGGCGCTCGACGGCACGGCGCAGCGGGCCGCCTGAGGCGGTCGGGTCCCGCCGGGCCCGGACGCCCGGCGGCGCGAGGGTACGGGACAGGGAGGCGGCGTCGATGGATCCCTTCGAGAGCGTGAAGGCGATGGCGGAGCTGTGGGGTCGGGGCGCCCGCTCCTTCGCCGAGGCCCAGGCCAACATGATGGGCGCCCTCGCGGCCGGCCCCGCCCCGGCGGCGGACGCGGACGCGGCGCAGAAGGCGCAGGCCGCCTACGCCCGCGCCTGGGCCGACGCGCAGGCGGTCGCCACGAGCTTCACCGGCTCGCTGGCGGCCAAGGACGGGCACGACCCGGTCGCCGCCGAGGTGCTGGCCAAGGTGTTCGACCCGCGCGGCTGGCTCTCGGCCACGAGCGAGGTGGACGCGGCGCTGAGCCGGATGGCCGAGGGGCCGCAATTCGCCGACCTGTTCCAGGTCGAGCGCAAGTTCGCCGCGCTCACCGCGGCCTGGACGGCGCTGCGGCGGCGCAACCTCGAGCACAACACCCTGATGCTGGAGGCCTGGACGCGGGCGACCGGCGCCTTCTCGCAGGCGGTGAACGCCAGGGCCGAGGCCGGCAAGCCGCTCGAATCCGCCCGCGACCTGATGGCGCTCTGGATCGAGACCGCCAACGACGTCCTGATCGAGACGCAGCGCTCGGACGCCTTCCTGGCGAGCCAGCGGGACTCGCTGACGGCGGCGACCGAGCTGCGCCTCGCCCAAGGCGATCTCGCCGAGTTCTACAGCCGGATGTTCGGCTACCCGACGCGCTCGGAACTCGACGACCTGCACAAGACCGTCACCGAACTGCGCCGGGAGCTGCGCGCGCTGAAGCGCCCGCGGCGTGCCGGCCGGAAGGAGGCCTCAGCGTGAGCAGCAACCGCCCCACCATCACGCCCGCCGACGCCGTGGCGGAGGCCTCCGCGCTCGGGCGCCGCATCGCCGAGGGCGCCCGGCTCTTCGGCGAGATCCGCGACGCCGACGTGCAGATCGCCACCACGCCGAAGGACCTCGTCTGGACCCAGGACAAGGTCTCGCTCTACCGCTACCGGCCGCTCGCCGAGTCCAAGGGCCTGCCCCCGGTGCTGATCGTCTACGGGCTGATCGGCCGCTACACGATGGCGGACCTGCAGGAGGACCGCTCGCTGGTGCGCAACCTCCTGAATCTCGGGCTCGACCTCTGGGTGGTCGACTGGGGCAATCCGGGCCGGGCCGAGCGCTTCGTCACCATCGACGACTACGTGGACGGCTACCTCGCCGAGTGCGTGAACGTGATCCAGGAGCGCACGGAGCGCGAGAAGGTCAACCTGCTCGGCATCTGCGAGGGCGGCGTGTTCACCACCTGCTACGCCGCGCTCAACCCCGATCAGGTCAACGCGATGGTGCTCACCATCACGCCGATCGACTTCCACGCCGACCAAGTCGACAACCGCCCGGGCCACGGCTTCATCAACATCTGGGCGCGCTCGCTGCGGCCCGAGGACATCGACCGGCTGATCGAGACGCAGGGCTCGCTGCCCGGCGCCCTGATGGGCTCGGTCTTCTCGATGATGACGCCGATGCGGACCCTGACGAAGTACAACCTCGACCTGCTCGACGCGCTCGCCGACAAGAAGAAGTTCCTGAACTTCCTGCGCATGGAGAAGTGGATCGCCGACCGGCCGGACCATCCGGGCGAGGCGGCCAAGCAGTGGCTGAAGGACCTCTACCAGGAGAACAAGCTGGTCGAGAGCCGCTTCGAGCTGTCGGGCCGCCCCGTGAAGCTCAGCCAGATCACCTGCCCGGTGCTCAACGTCTTCGCCAAGGACGATCACATCATCCCGCCGGCTACCTCCCGGGCGCTCCAGGGCAAGATCGGCACCGAGGACTACACGGAACTGGGCCTGCCCGGCGGCCATGTCGGCGTCTTCGTCGGCGGCAAGGCGCAGGCGCTCCTGGGTTCCGGCATCGCCGACTGGCTGAGCGCGCGGGGCTGACGGGGCAGGGGGGGCAACGCGATGGGCAGCCTGAAGAACAAGATCGTCAGCGCCGACGAGGCGGCGGCGATCATCCACGACGGCGACATGGTGGCGGTGTCGGGCTTCGTCGGCATCGGCACGCCGGACGAGCTGATCCTGGCGCTCGCCCGCCGCTTCGAGGCGACCGGCGCCCCGCGCGATCTCGGCCTGATGTTCGCCGCCGCCCCCGGCGACGGCAAGGAGCGGGGGCTCAACCGGCTGGCCCTGCCGGGCCTCGTGCGGCGCGTCGTCGGTGGGCACTGGTCGCTGGTGCCGAAGCTCGGCGCCATGGCGGTCGAGGGCGAGATCGAGGCCTACAACCTGCCGCTCGGCGTGGTCTCGCACCTCTACCGCGAGATCGCCGCGCACACGCCCGGCCACATCACCAAGGTCGGGCTCAACACCTTCGTGGACCCGCGCCTTGAGGGCGGCCGGCTCAACGCGAAGACGACCGAGGACCTCGTCAGCGTGGTCGAGCTCGGCGGCGAGCCCTGGCTGCACTACCGGGCCTTCCCGATCCACGTCGCGCTGATCCGCGGCACGACCGCGGACCCGGCCGGCAACATCACCATGGAGCGCGAGGCGCTGACGCTCGACAACCTCGCGGCCGCGATGGCGGCCAAGAATTCCGGCGGCTTCGTGATCGCGCAGGTGGAGCGGCTGGCCGAGACCGGCTCCCTCAACCCGCGCGAGGTGCAGATCCCGGGCGTGCTGGTCGATTGCGTGGTGCTGAGCCAGCCCGAGAACCACCGCCAGACCTACGGCACCGCCTACAACCACGCCTTCACGGGCCGCCAGCGGGTGCCGCTCGACCGGATCGCGCCGATCGGACTCGACGAGCGCAAGGTCATCGCCCGGCGCTGCGCCTTCGAGCTGCCGCCGGGCGGCGTGGTCAACCTCGGCATCGGCATGCCGGAGGGCGTCGCCGCGGTCGCCGCCGAGGAGCGGGTGCTGAAGTACCTGACGCTGACCGCCGAGCCCGGCGTGATCGGCGGCCTGCCGCAGGGCGGGCTCGATTTCGGCGCGGCGCTGAATCCGGCCGCCGTGCTGCACCAGAACCAGCAGTTCGACTTCTACGACGGCGGCGGGCTCGACCTCGCCTGCCTGGGCCTCGCCCAGTGCGACAGCCAAGGCAACGTCAACGTCAGCCGCTTCGGCAAGCGCCTCGCGGGAGCGGGCGGCTTCATCAACATCTCGCAGAACGCCAAGAGCCTCGTCTTCGCCGGCACCTTCACGGCGGGCGGGCTGGAGGTCGCGATCGAGGACGGGGCCCTGCGCATCCTGCAGGAGGGGCGCTCGCGCAAGTTCATCGCGGCAGTGGAGCAGGTGACGTTCTCGGGCGCCTTCGCGGCCGAGCGCGGGCAGCCGGTGCTCTACGTCACGGAGCGCTGCGTCTTTCGGCGCACGCGCGCCGGCATGGAACTCGTCGAGGTGGCGCCCGGGATCGACATCGAGCGGGACATCCTCGCCCAGATGGGCTTCTCGCCGATCGTCCAGAACCCGCGCTCGATGGACCCGCGCCTGTTCCGGGAGGCGGTGATGGGGCTGGAGCCCTGGCTGCTCGGCCTCTCTCTTGCAGAGCGGATCAGCTACGATCCGGAGCGCAACATCCTGTTCTCGAACCTCGAAGGCTTCCAGGTCCGCACGATCGACGACGTCGAGCTGGTGCGCCGCGAGTTCGAGCGGGCCTGCCAGGAGATCGGCCGCAAGGTCCATCTCGTGGCGAACTACGACGGGTTCGAGTGCGACCCGACGATCAGCGATGCCTACTTCTCCACGATCGCGTATCTGGAGAACCGATACTACGCGACCGCGGCGCGTTACACGACGAGCGCCTTCATGCGACTGAAGCTCGGCGCCTCGCTGGCAAGTCGCGATCTGGCGCCCCACGTGTTCGAGACAAAAGCAGAGGCACAGGCGAGGAACACAGCCCAAAGCGTGTCCATCAAGGCGCGGCCCGCCAAGCCGCAGCCGCCCAAGGAACAACAGAATGCCTGAGACCGAGACCCTGTCCCTGAAGGACCCGAGCCTGCTCGTCGATGCCTGCCTGATCGGCGGTGAATGGTCGAAGAGCGGCTCCGGGTCGATCGAGGTGACGAACCCCGCCACCGGCGCCCTGCTGGCCCGGGTGCCGAATGCCGGCGTCGAGGAGACGCGCCGGGCGATTCAAGCGGCGCACGCGGCCTATCCGGCCTGGCGCGCCAAGACCGCCGCCGAGCGCGCCACGCTGCTGAAGACGCTCGCGGCGCTGATCACCGAGAACCAGGAGGATCTGGCCCGCATCCTCACCGCCGAGCAGGGCAAGTCGCTCGCCGAGGCGCGGGCCGAGGTCACCATGTCGGCGGGCTACGTCACGTGGTTCGCGGAAGAAGCGCGGCGCGTCTACGGCGAGGTCATCCCCTCGCCCTGGCAGAACCGGCGCATCCTCGTCACCAAGGAGCCGGTCGGCGTGGTGGGGGCGATCACGCCCTGGAACTTCCCCTCGTCGATGATCGCCCGCAAGCTGGCACCCGCGCTCGCCGCCGGCTGCCCCATCGTGATCAAGCCCGCCACCCAGACCCCGCTCTCGGGGCTGGTCTGGGGCCTGCTCTGCGAGCGGGCCGGCATCCCGGCGGGCCTCGTCTCGATCCTCACCGGCTCGGCCCGGGCGATCGGCGGCGAACTCACCGGCAACCCGCTGGTGAAGAAGATCACCTTCACGGGCTCGACGGAGGTCGGCAAGATCCTGATGAGCCAGGCCGCCGGCACGGTGAAGAAGGTCTCGATGGAGCTTGGCGGCAACGCGCCCTTCATCGTCTTCGACGACGCCGACCTCGACCGGGCGGTCGAGGGCGCGATGCTGGCCAAGTATCGCAACTCGGGCCAGACCTGCGTCTGCACCAACCGGGTTCTGGTGCAGGACGGCGTCTACGACGCCTTCGCGGAGAAGATGGCGGCGGCGGCCAAGGCGCTGAAGGTCGGCAACGGCGCGGAGGAGGGCGTGGTGCAGGGCCCGCTCATCGACCACGCCGCGGTCGAGAAGGTCGAGGCGCATATCCGCGACGCCACCGCCAAGGGCGCCCGGGTGATCGCGGGGGGCCGCCGCCACGCGCTCGGCGGCTCGTTCTTCGAGCCGACCGTGCTGATCGACGTGGTGCCGGGCATGGACGTGGCCAAGGAGGAGACCTTCGGTCCGCTGGCGCCGCTCTTCCGCTTCCGCGACGAGGCGGAGGCGATCGCGATGGCCAACGACACGGAGTTCGGGCTGGCCTGCTACTTCTACACGCGCGACCTCGGCCGCGTGTTCCGGGTCTCGGAGGCGCTGGAATACGGCATGGTCGGCGTCAACGAGGGCATCATCACCACCGAGGTGGCGCCCTTCGGCGGCGTGAAGGAGTCCGGTGTCGGCCGCGAGGGCGGCCACCAGGGCATCGAGGACTACCTGAACACCAAGTACGTCTGCGTCGGCGGCCTCGGCGCCTGAAACCCGTCGTGCGGCCCGCCCGGAGGGGCGGGCCGCGGGCGACCTACGCCGCAGCCGACCTACGCCGCGGGCGGGCGCCGGACCGGCGAGGCGCGCAGCAGCGCCGCCGGATCGAGCGCCAGCCCGGTGGCGATCTCGCCCAGGGCCGTCGCCTCGACGGGCGCGATGCCGTCGTGGTCGGCGACGTCGGCGGCGATCAGGAACACGCTCTCGCGCTGCTCCGACGGGCGCTCGGCGATCCGTGCGACGTTGCGCAGGTTCTCGGCGCGGCCCGCACGGGTGCGGGCCCGGGCGATGCCGTCGTAGAGTTCCGCCTCCAGCATCAGGCCGTCATAGCCCTTCTCCAGCACCGGGTTCGCCCGCAGGCCGGCGAGCGCGGTCTCGAACTCCGAGCCCGCCACCTCGCCGTCGGCCACCATCACGTTGGCGGCGGCCGAGACCCCGGCCAGCATCAGGTCCCTGTCGCCCGCATAGGCCGTCACGGTGCGGGAGAGGCGATCGAGGAGGTCGGCGAACGGCAGCATGGGTCTCGGATGCTCGGGGGCTTGGAACGGCCGGGCCCGGATAACGCGCCGGAGCCGGAAAAGCCGCAGGCCGGCGCGCGCCGGACACGCATCGGTCCCGCCGGACACATGCCGGAAACGCGCAGGCCCGAGAGTGCACGGGCCGCGTCGCGATCCTCGACACGGCCGACGGGCCGTCCCCGACGCCCCCCTCCGAAGGGGACGGCCCGCCGCCCGGGATCCCGGGCCTCAAGCCTCCCGATCCGCCGCGCCCTCCGTCTCCCGGGCGAGCGCGTCGACGACCGCCGAGAGCGCCGCGCGCCGTCCCAGCCCCGCCGACCGGGCGGCCTCGAAGATGCGGAGCTGGCGGTCGGCGCTCGTCCCCGCGGCCGCGATCCGGCGCGCGTCGGCGCAGATCCCGGCGCAGCCGAGCGCCGCCGCGTCCTCGGCGATCAGCGCCAGCAGGCTCTCCACCGCCTCAGAGACCGGCACGGCGCGCTCCGCGGCCTCGTCGATCAGCTCGGCCCGCACCCCGTCCCGCTCCGCCCGCCAGAGATTCTCGGTGATGAAGCCGCGCGACGCCCCCGTGAGCCGGGCATTGAGGCCGGGATCGCGCTCGACCCGGCGCACGAGGCAGCGGAACAGGGCCGCGATCACGAGCGCGTCCGGCAGGTGCGGGCAGGAATCGGCGATGCGCAGCTCCAGCGTCGGGTATTTCGGCGAGACCCGCAGGATCCACCAGAGGAAGCTCGCATCCGCGATCGCCCCGGTCCGGGTCATGATCCGGACGTAGCGCGCGTAGTCCTCCGCGTCGTCGAACAGGTCCGGCAGCCCCGTGCGCGGCAGCTCGGCGTAGACCCTGAGGCGGTAGCCCATCAGCCCGGTCGGACGGCCCTGCCAGAAGGGCGAGCCGGCCGAGAGCGCGAGGAGCAGCGGCGCGAAGGGTAGCAGCCGGTTGGCGAGGCCCACGCGGGCCTCCGGGTCGGCCACCGCGACGTGGACATGCGTGCCGCAGACCACGCTGCGCCGCCCGACCATGCGCAGGTCGCCCAGGATGCCGTCGTAGCGCTCCGCATCCGTCGCGCGCAGGTGCCGCCACAGGGCGGTCGGGTGCGTGCCGGCCGCGAAGACCAGGACGCCGTGCCGGCGCCCGATCGCCGCGAGCGCCGCCCGCGCGGTCCGCAGCCGCTCGGCCGCCTCCGGGAAGCTCTCCGAGGGCGGCGAGCAGATCTCGATCTGGCTCTCCAGCATCTCGCGCTCGGCGTTCGGGACGCCGGCCTCAACGGCCGCGTGGAAATCGCGCACCCGCGGGCCGGGGCTGCCGCGCGTGCGGGCGTCGGCCAGGAAGAACTCCTCCTCGATGCCGAAGCTGTAGGCGTGGCTCATGCCGTCTCTCCCGGCCCCGTCGGGCCCGCGCGGCAAGTTTCGGGCCGGCCCGTCAGAGCCAGGAAGCGCGTCAACGCCAGAAAGCGCGTCAGCGCCAGAAGGGTTTCACGTCGACGAGGTCGTCGTGGGCCTCCGCCGCCTTCTCGAGGAGCGTGCCGGCCTCCGCCTCCTTGTCGGCGGCGGTCAGGCCCGCCGCGAACGCGACCGCCCCATCGACCGGTCCGGCGGCGCCATCCCCGGGCACGGCGAGGCCGGCCATCACCGTGTGGGCCGTGGCGAGGTCGTTGAGCGCGCCCAGATGGTCCTGCAGGTCGGAGAGCGCGTCGCCGAAGACCTTGTGGCGCTTGCGCGCCTTCTTCGATCCGTAGAGGCCGGCGAAGAACTCCGCCCCGTAGCGCAGCTTCTTGGCGGCGATGCGGACCCGGTGGCGCTCCTCCGGGTCGAGCCGGTCGAGATGGCGGCCGCGCCGCTTCACCCGGCGGCGGAAGCGCTCGAGCACCCGGGCGGCGAAGTCGGGGGCCGGCTCATCCGCGCCCGGCGCCTCGCGCCAGGGCCCGGTCTCGATCCAGGCGACGAGGTCGATGAGGAGCGCGCGCCATTCCGGCGCGTCGAGGGTCGCCGTCACCGCGGCGTAGGCGCGGGCGTGCTCGGCCTCCAGCCGCTCGCGCAGAGCCGCGAGGCCGGGCTCGTCCGGCCGCCGCTCGATCTCGGCCGGCAGGGTGGTGGCGAGGAACACGTCGAGGTTGCGCGCCTCCCCGAAGGGCGCGGTGACGCGCTTGATCTCCTCGTTCAGCGCGGCCGCGCGCGGGTCGCCCTCGAGGATCGGCTTGAACAGCGAGAAGGCCGAGCGCAGGCGACGCAGCGCCACCCGCATCTGGTGCAGGGCCTCGGCGGGCCGGGCCGCGAGGAACACCTCCTCGTTGAGGCGCAGCTGCCGCAGGCAGGCCAGCGCGACCAGCCGGAAGGCGTCGGCCGCGCGCGCCTCCTCGGGGATCGCGACCGGCTCGGCCTTCCTCGGGCGAAGCGAGCGGCCGTCGAGGAGCGCGTAGCCGCGCTCGCTCTTGCTGCGCGCGCCGAGCCGCAGCGGCACCGTCTCGGCGAGGGCCTGGGCGAGGGCGAAGAGGTCGCCGGCCGAGCCCGATTCGAGTTCCAGCTCCAGCTCGCTCAGCGTCGTGTCGCCGCTGGCCGGCGTCTCGACCCGGCCCGCGTCGAGGGTCGCCAGGATGCGGGAGGCGCCGTACTCGATCGGGTGCTCGGCGCGCATCACCACGGTGCTGAACAGGGGCACGAGGGCGGGTTTCCTGGCCGCCTCCAGCACGGCGCGGACCGGCGTGTCGGCGAAGGCCTCCCGGTCCGGCGTCTCGCCCGCGACCGCGACCTCCCACTCGGCCCGGTCGAACAGGCCGACGCCGCCCTCGCCGGCCTTCACGGTCTGCACGAAGCGCTCGCCCTTGCGCCGGACGCGGAGCGTCAGCCCCGCCGCGCGCAGGTCCTGGTCGGCGGTGTCGAAATAGGTGGAGACGATGAGCTGGGGCTCGGGCGTGCCCTGCAGCAGCGGGTGCCGCGCCAGCGCCGACAGGTCCGGCCCGACGCATTCCAGTTTCAGCTCGACCTCGCGCGGCGCGCTCATGCAGTGTCTTTCCGTCTCCTCGGGGCCGCCGCGGGGCGGCCGTCTCCGTCGATTCGCGCCCCGCGCGCGTCGTCGCGTCATAGCACGCCCGGCCAGGCCGGACGCGGCGCACGCCCGGCGAAGCCGGACGCGGGGCGGGTCCGGCTCGCCAACGCACGAGGCGGCGATCGGATCGGCCGGGCGGCCGAAGAAGTCGCGCGGCCGGCCGGCCCGGGCGCGGCGGCGCGTCGCGCGCCGGAACCAGACCCCGCCCGTCCGGACTGTCTGCACGGCTTTCCCTCACCCCGACGGATGCGAGACGGAGCGGACGCGATGCGATTCACCCCCCGGCTGACCGGACCCCTTGCCGGCGCCCTGGTGGCGGGCGGCCTGACCGCCGCCCTGGCGCTGGCCGTGCCGGCCGCGGCCGAGCAATCGAAGCCGCTGCCCAAGCCCGCGACCGACGTGATGCCGCCGGTCGAGATCACCATCAGCGAGCAGGACGGCAAGCCGGTCTGCGCGCCGGCCGAGCTGCGCCTGCCGGCCGACACCAACGTGGAGATCCGCGTGGTCAGCTCCGCCGGGACGCCGGTGACGATCACCGCGCCCGGCCAGTTCGAGAACGCCCGGGTGCTGCACGCCGACGGCGACCTCGTCCACGTGGCGAGCGAGAAGGGCTACCTCGTCAAGCAGAACGGGAAGGGGACGCTCCGCCTGCGCACCATGCCGGCGGGCGAGCACGACTACGCCTGCACCGGAACCACGAAGCAGAACGCGCCCTTCGTCGGCAAGCTGATCCTCACGCCGCCGGCCTGAGGGCCTTCCGGCGCCCGCGCTTTCGGTCCATCCTCTCCGGCGCCCCGATGCCGGAGAGGATTCGTGTACGAGCCGCCGCACTTTCGCGAGGACGACCCGGCGGCTTTGGCCGCCCTGGTCCGCGCCCACCCGCTCGGCCTGCTCGTCAGCGCCGGCCCCGGCGGCCTCCTGGCGAACCCGATCCCGTTCCTGCTCGACGCGGCGCCCGCCGGGACGCAGGCGCACGGGACGCTGCGCGCGCATCTCGCCCGGCCCAACCCGCAATGGCGGGACCTCGCCGCGGTTGAGGAATGCCTCTGCGTGTTCCAGGGTCCGCAGGCCTACGTCACGCCCTCCTGGTACGCCACCAAGCGCGAGACCGGCCGGGTGGTGCCGACCTGGAACTACGCGACCGTCCAGGTCTGGGGCCGCCCCCGCGTCGTCGAGGACGCGGGCTGGCTGCGCCGCCAGATCGAGGACCTGACCGCGGCCCGCGAGGCCGCCCGGCCGGAGCCATGGGCGGTCTCGGACGCGCCGGAGGCCTTCACCGAGGCGCAGATCCGCGGGATCGTCGGGGTCGAGGTCGCGATCACGCGCATCGCCGGCAAGTGGAAGATGAGCCAGAACCGCTCGGAGGCCGACCGCGCGGGCGTCGTCGCCGGCCTGACGGGGGAGGGCGGCCCGGCCGACCCGGTCGCCGCGCTGGTGGCGAGGGCCGGCGCCGGAACGCCCCGCTGAGCCGGACCCGCGACGCCCTCGGCCGACGCGGACACCGGTTTGGCCCAGGAGGGTGCGTCGAGACGACAGGCTGGAGCCGGGCCGGCACCCGCGAGCGCGTCGGCCCGGCGCCGCGGGCGGGGATGCGCCGGCCGGCTCGGACGGACCGGAGCGTCTCGGAGGCCCGCGACGCCGGGTTCAATTGCATTGCGGCGAAATTTATGCCCGCTCGGGCCGAACCTTTCCGAGTTCAAGTCGGTTGGCGAGTCGGCCAACACAGAAGATCCGACCTGGATAAGGAGACATCAATGCGCTCGACTGCTCTCGCCCTCGCGGCCACCCTCGCCCTGACCGGTGCGGCCTTCGCGCAGGCGGCCCCGGCGCCCGCCACCACGGTCGGCACCCCGGCCGACAGCGCGGAGAAGAACCTGAACAATCCGGGCAGCGTGAAGAGCAACGCCGAGAAGGGCATGCCGGGCCGCGACGTGCCGGGCGCGACCGGCACGGTCGCCCCGGGGGCGCCGGCGGGCACCGGAACCGCGATGCCGCCGGCCGGCACGGCCCCCGCGGCCCGCTGAGCCCAGCACACCGCGTCGCCCCGGGGAATCGTCCGTTCCCCGGGGCGATGGCGTTCGAACGGCGGCACGGTCTTTCCCTCCCGCCTCTGCCGGCAGGGCGATCGCGTGGCGCGCCCTCCATCGTGGAGCGAGGCTGCTTGGGCACCGTGCCCGCTCTCCCGTCCCGACCGGGGCACCCGTGCCCGATCCTCCTCGGGGCTCGCCCGAGATAGGCCGGCGCGCCGCCCGGCGGCGGTCGCCCGCCGCCGGCCTGCGACCCCGCGCCCGCCCTCCCTACGGCCTGCCCGTGCCCGGACCGCTTGGCCCCTCCGGCATTCGGGTCTAGATCTGCGCCCATGGAGACACCCGGCGCGCCCCGCGAGTCCGCCCCCGCCTTGCAGGTGCGCGCGCTCGCCGGCCTGAAGGAGATCGGCGCCGAGGCCTGGGACGCCTGCGCCACCTCTGCCGAGACGCTCCGGGGCGGCGACGAGACCCACAACCCCTTCGTCTCCCACGCCTTCCTGTCGGCGCTGGAGGATTCCGGTTGCGTCTCCCGCAAGACCGGCTGGCTGCCGCTGCACATCAGCCTGGAGCGGGACGGGGACCTTCTCGGCGTCGCGCCCTGCTATCTGAAGAGCCACAGCCAGGGCGAGTACGTGTTCGACCACGGCTGGGCCGACGCCTACGAGCGGGCGGGCGGCGCCTATTATCCGAAGCTCCAGGCGAGCGTGCCCTTCTCCCCCGTCACCGGGCCGCGCTTCCTGATCGCGCCCGGTGCCGACCCGGACGTGGCCACGGCCGGGCTGATCGCGGGCCTGCGGGCCCTGCGGGACCAGGCGGGGGCCTCCTCGATCCACGTCACCTTCATGCAGGAGGCCGAGTGGGAGCGGGCCGGGGCGGCGGGCTTCCTCAAGCGCACCGACCAGCAGTTCCACTGGCTGAACGCGGGCTACGCGAGCTTCGACGGCTTCCTGGAGGCGCTGGCCTCGCGCAAGCGCAAGAGCATCCGGCGCGAGCGGCGCGACGCGCTGAGCCAGGGCATCACGGTGGAGCGCCTCACGGGCTCCGAGATCACCGAGGCGCACTGGGACGCGTTCTTCGCCTTCTACACGGACACCGGGGCCCGCAAATGGGGCCGGCCCTATCTCAACCGCCGCTTCTTCTCGCTGCTCTCCGAGCGGATGGCCGAGCGGGTGCTGCTGATCATGGCCCGGCGCGGCGGCCGCTACATCGCGGGGGCGATCAACCTCGTCGGCGACGTCGCGCTCTACGGGCGCAACTGGGGCTGCATCGAGGACCACCCCTTCCTGCATTTCGAGGTCTGCTACTACCAGGCGATCGACTTCGCGATCGCGCGCGGGCTGAAGCGGGTCGAGGCCGGCGCGCAGGGCGAGCACAAGCTCGCCCGCGGCTACCGCCCCGTCCTGATGCGCTCGGCCCACGACATTGCCGACCCAGGGTTGCGTAAAGCCGTGGCCGACTACTTGCGAAGGGAGCGCGCCCACGTGAATGCTCTCGTGGGGGAATTCGACAGCCTGACCCCGTTCAAGCGCGAGACCTGAGCCGCAGATGAGCCCGATCGATCGCATCAAGACCTACGCCGACGCGTTGACCGCGCTGCGGCGCGACCTCCACGCCCATCCCGAACTCGGCTTCGAGGAGGTGCGGACCTCCGGGATCGTGGCGGACCTGCTGGAGGGCTACGGGATCGAGGTGCACCGGGGCATCGGCGGCACCGGCGTGGTCGGCGTGCTGAAAGGCCGGAGCGGCGGCGGCCGGCGCATCGGGCTTCGCGCCGACATGGACGCCCTGCCGATCGAGGAGGAGACCAATCTCCCCTACCGCTCGACCTACCCCGGCAAGATGCACGCCTGCGGCCACGACGGCCACACCACCATGCTGGTGGGCGCGGCGCGCTACCTCGCCGAGACCCGCGACTTCGACGGGACCGCGGTCTTCGTGTTCCAGCCGGCGGAAGAGGGACGGGGCGGGGCCCGCGCCATGCTGGCCGACGGCCTGTTCGAGAAATTCCCCTGCGACGAGATCTACGGCCTGCACAACCAGCCGAGCGGCCCGCACGGCGCCATCGGCCTGCGCCCCGGCCCGATCATGGCGGCAGCCGACTTCTTCGACATCCGCGTGCAGGGCCGCGGCATCCACGCGGCGCAGCCCCACAAGGGCATCGACCCGATCGTGATCATCACGGGCCTCGCCCAGGCGATGCAGTCGATCGTCTCGCGCAACGCCGACCCGCTGAAGTCGATCGTCGTCTCGATCACCCGGCTCAACGCCGGCTCGGCCTACAACGTCGTGCCCGAGAGCGCCGACATGGCCGGCACCATCCGGACCTTCGACCGGGAACTCAGGGCGCTGGCCTCCCGCCGCATCCGGGAGTTGGCGGCGGGCTTCGCGGCGGCCTACGGGGCCGAGATCACGGTCGAGATCCAGGACGTGTTCTCGGTTCTGGAGAACGCCCCCGCGCAGACGCAGGCCGCGGCCGAGATCGCCGCCGAGCTGTTCGGCGAGGCCCAGGTCAACACCAGCGCCCCGCCCCGCATGGGCAGCGAGGACTTCGCCGACATGGCGCTCAAGGTGCCGGCCGCCTACGCCTGGCTCGGCTCGAACCCGGGCCCGGGCCTGCACAACGCGAGCTACGACTTCGACGACACGATCATCCCGATCGGCAGCGCCTACCTCGCCCGTCTGGTCGAGCGCCGCGCGACGGCCTAGGGAACGGGGCGCCCCGCTCGGGGGCGCCTCTTCCGGACCGCCCATGACGACGATCCACGCCTTCTCGCCGCGCGCCGCGGACGGCAGCCCGCACCCGCTCGCGCAGTATCGCGGGCGGCCCGTGCTCATCGTGAACACCGCCTCGAAATGCGGCTTCACCGGGCAGTATGCCGGGCTCGAGGCGCTCTGGCGGCGCCACCGGGACCAGGGGCTCGCGGTGCTGGCCTTCCCGTGCAACCAGTTCGGCGCGCAGGAGCCGGGCGACGCGGCCGAGATCGCGCAGTTCTGCACGCTCGGCTACGACGTGACCTTCCCGGTGCTGGCCAAGGTCCAGGTGAACGGGCCGGAGGCAGACCCGCTCTTCGTCCACCTCAAGCGCGAGCGGCCGGGCCTGCTCGGCACGGGCGCGATCAAGTGGAACTTCACCAAGTTCCTCTGCGACGGCGAGGGCCGGGTGATCGATCGCTACGCGCCGCAGACCAAGCCCGAGGCGCTGGAGGGGGCGATCGCCGCGGCGCTCGGCTGAGAAGCACCGCCCTTCTCAGCCATACCCTCCGGATTCACCACCGTCGCCGGCCGCTCGCCGCGCAGGATCGCGAGCATCGCCTCGGCCGCGCCCAGCCCCATCGTGCGCAGGCTGGTGGCGGTGGTGCCGGCGACGTGCGGGGTGAGGAGCAGGTTCGGGCAGCCGCGCAGCCGGTGGTCCTCCGGCAGGGGCTGCTCGGCGAAGACGTCGAGCGCCGCGCCGCCGATCCGGCCCGCCTCCAGCGCGTCGGCCAGCGCCTCGGCCTCCACGATGGGGCCGCGGGCGACGTTGATCAGCACCGCCCCGGGCCGCATCCGGCCGATCAGCGCGGCGCCCACGAGCCCCCGGGTCTCGGGGGTCAGCGGACAGGCGATCACCACCGCGTCGCTCTCCGCGAAGAGCCGCTCGACCGGCACCGACTCGACGAGGCCGTCGAGGTTGCGCGGCGTGCGCGCGGCGCCGAGCACCCGCATGCCGAAGCCGTGCCGGCCGATCCCCGCCACCGCCCGGCCGATCTCGCCCAGCCCCAGCACGCCGAGCGTGGTGCCGCCGATCTCCGGCAGGTCGCTCGCCAGCGTCTTGGCGGCGAGCCAGCCGTCCCGGCGCAGCGTCCGGTCGAGGTGGGCGAGGCGGCGGCGCAGGTCGAGCAGGGCCGCGAAGGCGTACTCGGCCACCGCCCGCGTGTTGCTGCCGGGCAGGTTCGCCACGGGTAGTCCGCGGGCGGTCGCCGTCGCCAGCGGCACGAAATCGAGCCCGACGCCGTGCCGGACGATGCCCCGCAGGCCGGGCGCGTGGTCGAGGATGTCGTCGGGCAGCTGCGCCCGCACGATCATGCCGGAGGCCCCCTGAGCGAGGCGCCGCAGGGTGTCGGCGCCCGTGTCCGGCGCGGTCACGACACGGGCATGCGGCTCCAGACGGGCCACCGCCTCCGGATGGATCGGGTTCGTCAGCAGGACGAGCGGCTTGGCGTCGGCGTCGGCGTCGGTCACCGGCAATCTCCGGGCGGGGCTTCGGCCGCGGTATGCCGGGATCGCGCCGCGCCGTCATACGCCGGGCTACGGCGGAGCGCGGCATTTCATCCGCCGCGCTTGATCCAGGTTAGCCGCGCGCAATCTCGGCGCTATGCCCCGATCCGACAATTCTCCTGATCTTCTCGTCGCGCTGCATTTCCTCGGCGGCTCCGCCCGGACCTGGGAGCCGGTCGCCCGCCGGCTCGCCGGCACGGTGGGCTGCCTCGCCCTCGACCTCCCGGGCTTCGGCGCGGCGGCGGGGACGACGGGCTACGACGTCGCCGCCATGGCCGACCACGTCGCCGCCGCGATCCGGGCGGCGCGCCCGCGCCGCTTCGCGCTGGCCGGGCACAGCATGGGCGCCAAGGTGGCGCTGGCCCTGGCGCGCCGCTCCGAGGACGGCGACCCGGATCTCGCGGGCCTGAGCCATCTCGTCCTCGTGGCGGGC
>NZ_LSIX01001119.1:0-16546 GCF_001556475.1 Methylobacterium sp. CCH5-D2
GGCGGCTTCCCCCGCCGCATCGAGCGCGAAGACGATCTCGGGCAGGTCGACGAAGAGCGCGCCCAGGGGCTGCTTCGGCTCGGCCGTCCGCACCGTGTAGGGAAAATCGCGCCACCACAGGACCGGCAGGGCGTAGCCGAGCCCGCGCAGGGCTTCGACCATCCGCACGTGATCGACATGGCCGCCGATCGCCTGCGGGGCGAGGAGGAGGTCCGGCGCGGTCCCGGCGATCAGGTCCGCCAGGGCGGGGGCGAGCGTCTCGGCGATCGCGTCGTCCGCCCGCGGCGCCGCGAACAGCTCCGGCGCCGAGCCGTAGCCTCGGTGCGGCGCCTCGCGGAAGGGCAGGTGCACGGGCGGGGCGATGCCGAGATGGCGTGCGGCTTCCGCGTCCTCGGCCCGGCGTAGCGCCATGTAGTCGATCTCCGGCCCGAGCCCCTTGTCGAGCTGGCAGGCCAGCGCGAAGCCTCGCGGATCGGGCACCGAGGCGGTGAACACCGTCGCCATCACCACCCGCCAGCCGTTCGCTGCGAGCCGGTTCAGCGTCCCGCCGCACGAGAAGGCGGCGTCGTCGAGATGGGGCGAGAGGGCGAGGGCTGTGGGCAAGAGGCGTACGGTCTCGTGCGGTCAGAGCAGGTGCGGCTCGGCGCGGAAGCGGCAGGCCGGATCGTGCGGCAACGCCTCGGCGAAGTCCGTGTGCGGCGCCTCCGCCCGCACCGCGGCGTAGACCTCCATGATCTGCCGGCCGACCGCGCTCCACGAATAGACCCGGCGGCACTCCTCCAGTCCGGCTTGCGCGATGCGGCGGCGGAGCCGCCCGTCCTCCACGATCCGGGTGAGCGCGCGCGCCAGCGCCGGCACGTCGCCGGGGTTCACCAGCAGCCCGTTCTCCTCGTCGCGCAGGCAGTCCGAGACACCGACCGAGTGCGTGGAGACGCAGGCGAGCCCCGCCGCCATCGCCTCGAGAATGGTGTTCGAGAAACCCTCCGCGTAGGTCGGCGAGACGAAGACGTCGGCCGCCCGATAGAGGTCCGGCACCGTGGCGTAGTCGGCGTAGCCGGTGAAGCGGATCGCGTCCTCGGAGAATCCAAGGCGCTGGGCGAGCTCCCGCGACGGATCGACGTCCGGCCCGATGCCGGAGATGGTCGCCGCGAAGCGCGTCCCCTGCTCCCGGAGCAGCGCCAGCGCCTCGATGAAGTCGAGCACGCCTTTCCGGCGGTCGACGCGGCCGTGGTAGAACAGGCGCACCGGCCCCTCATGGGCGGCCGGCAGCCCGTCGCCCGTCCCCTGCGTGAAGCGCGCGGTGTCGACCGCGCCCGGCACGATGGTGAAGCGGGCCGGATCCGAGCCGAGGCGCTCGCAGACCTCCTCCACGAAGGATCGTCCGCCGATCAGCAGGGCGTTGGCGTGGGCCAGGACCTCGCACATCGCGACCCGGTGGGTCTCGCAGCAGGAGCCGACCCAGTGCCCGTCGCCGCCCTGGATCGAGACAACGTTCGGCACGCCGAGGCGCTTGGAGGCGAGGAGCGTCGCCCAGCCGGTCGGGTAGCCGTACTGCGCGTGGAGCACGTCGAAGGGGGCCCGCGCGTGCTCGGCACAGATCGTCCCGACCATCGTGTCGATGTCGCGCTCGAAGTCGCCGCTCTCCTGCTCGCCGAGCTGTTCGAGGCCGATCACGCGCACGCCGGGCACGGACGGGGGCGGGCCGCCGCCGTAGACGCGGGTGCCGAAGGCATCGCCCCGGTACTGCGAGATCATCGTGACGTCGTGGCCGGCCTGGACCAGTTCGCGCAGCAGGTTCTGCGCGTAGACGCTCATGCCGGATATCGCCGGGAAGTAGCGCCGGCTGACGAAGCAGATCCTCATTGCGGGCGGGTCTCCTGCACCGGCAGGTCCGCGCCGGGGCCGCGGCAGGCGCGCAGGTAGGCGAGCGCCTCGGGGATCATCCGGTCGGCCCGGTGGCTCTCGCGGGACAGCTCGACGCAGATCAGTTTCTCGTAGTTCACCGCTTCGAGCGCGTTCAGCACGCCCGGCACGTCCATGTCGCCCTCGCCGAAGGGCAGGTGGACGTGGACGCCGCGGGCCATGTCCTCGATCGCCACGGTGCCGATCCGGTCGGCGAACTCGTGCACGGCGGCTACCGGCTCGCGCTCGCCGGTGACGAGGCAGTGGCCGGTGTCGAGGGCGAGCCTGAGGCCCTCGATCCCCAGGGCGGCGTAGTCATCCAAGGTCTCGATCAGCATGCCGGGCTCGGGTTCGAGACAGGGCACGACGCCCTTGTCCGCGGCGTAGGCCACGACCTCGCGAAGCCCTTCCGAGAGCCAGCGGCGGGCCTCGTCGCGATCGACGCCGGGCTTGGGCACGCCGGCCCAGAACGAGACCGCCTCCGAGTGCAGCATCGCCCCGATATCGATGGCCCGCTTCAGGAAGCCGACGCGGCGGGCGCGGCCCGCGGCGTCGGCCGTCACCAGCGTCGGCTCGTGCTTGGCGGTGGGGTCGAGCAGGAAGCGGGCGCCGGTCTCGATCACCGAGCCGAGTTCGAGGCTCTGCAGGAGGCTGGATACGCGCCCCGCCTCCGCCGCCCAGTTCTCCGCGAACGGGTCGAGGTGGTGGATGTCGAGCGTCAGCGCCACGCCGTCGTAGCCCGCCGCCTTGATCAGCCGCAGGGCGTCGTCGAGCCGGTGGTTGGCGGCCCCGTTGGTGTTGTAGGCGAAGCGCAGGCTCATGCGGCGCGCCCCCTCTGCTCCAGCCGGAAGGGCGCGTGGTGCGATTCCGGCTCGCGGTAGAGCGGGTAGTGGCTGCCCACGATCTCCTCGGCCAGCGCGGTGTCGAAGAGCGGCTGGCCGCCGAAGCGCTCGATCGCCTCCGGCGTGAGACGCACCGGCCGCAGAGTCTCGCTGGCCTCGCCGAAGCGGATGAGCGGGTGCTCGCGCTCGAGGAGCTTGCGGGTGTTGCGCTCGCCGATCCGGTAGTAGCTCATGGTCTCGACCTCGAGCCCCGGCACGATCGCCTTGGCGACGCCGACGCCGCCGCCCGGCGGCGAGCAATCGACGTAGAGCACGTCGAAGCCGGCCTCCTCCAGCCGGTCGCAGGCGATCTTCCCGCGCGCGTGGCCGTCGGCGGCCTGCGTGCTCGGCAGTTCCGAGAAGCGCTTGGTGGAGCGCTCGGAATAGACCGTGCCGGCGAGGACGCCGTGCAGGCCTTCCGGCGGCAGCACGATCCAGTCGAGCATGGCCTTCAGCGCCCGGCTCTCCTCCAGGTCGAGGCTCGGCAGGGCCTTCTGGATGAAGGCGTCGACGTAGCCCGGCGGCGTGACCGTCCGGGCGAAGTCGAGGGGGCCGTGGCCGAAGCTCTTGCGCACGCGCGCCGCCTGGAATTCGAGCAGCGCCTTGCGCAGGGCCCGGTCGCGGTCCGGGTCGCAGGCCTCGCCGCAGGCCGAGAGGGCGATCGGGGCCGGCGCCCGGGCGAGGTCGGTGTCGTAGCCGACCACGTAGAGGTTGGTCAGGCCGAACTGGTCGGTGGCGAATTTCGGCAGGGCCCGGATGCCGAGGCTCTCCAGCCGCGCCAGCATCGCGGCGTTCTCGTCCGAGATCCCGTCCGCGAAGTCGAGCATCACGCCCTGGTCGAGGGCGCGGAACAGGAGGCCGTTGCCGTCGCGCTGCAGCAATTCCAGCACGCCGTGGCCGAGGGCGAAATCGAGGTCGGGGCCCGCGCCGAGGCCGTTGGTGATGAGATTCGTGAAGGGCGTGTAGCCCTCCGACAATTCGAAATAGTCGGTCGCCGCGATGTCGAGGGGCATCAGCACGGTCTCGCCCGTGCCGCGGCGGGTGGCGGGGGTCCATTCGAGCACCGTGCCGCGCCCGACCGGAGAGCCCGCGGGCAGGCAGAGCGTCAGCGGGTCGGCGACGGACCTCTCACCGAACACCCGGACGAGATCATCGTAGCTGCCGCGCTCCTTCTTGCGCGGCATGACGGCGAGCGAGGGCATCAGGTTCTCGGCGATCTCGGCCACCGCGCCGATCAGCGCCTCGTCGTCGGTGGCGCCGTAGCCGATGCCCGAGGGCATCGCGCCGACGAAGAAGGGATCGTCGAGGAAGAGCGAGACGAACCAGACCGGCACGCCGGTGCGGTCGAGGGGCGCGAGGTTGAAGCCGACGACGCGGCCCGGGGGCAGCACGTCGAGATAGGCCCGCACGGGGTCGGGCAGGCGCTCGGGCAGGCCCTCGATCCGGCGCGGGGCGCCGTAGCTGTAGGGCCGCGGCGCCTTGATGCGGGCGTGGCGGGCGCGGGCGTCCTGGTCCTGGTTGCCGGTCGTGGTCATGCATGCACCTCAGGACAAACGTGTTTGGGCTGCTTCACCGCCGCCCCTTTCCCGGGCGCATGGAGCGCGAGCGGAATGCGACCCGGGACCCAGCACGAGAAGGCGCGAAGCGTCCGCCTGCTGCGCCGGGGATGAAGATCGAGCCGCTGCGCGGCACCCCCTGTGCTGGGTCCCGGATCACCTTCCACTGCGTTCCAGGCGTCCGGGACAGGGGGGTGGCTTACGGGGTAGGGTGGGAGGACGTCGGCGCGCATCACGGTTCGAGCCTCCCGCCCCCGCCCCGGTCGCTCGCGTAGGCTCCTACGACGAGCCGCATCGTGTGGAGATCCCGCGCCGCCGCGTAGGCCTCGCGCTCCGCTGGCCGGCGCAGCGCCGAGCCGAAGGCGCGCACCTGCTCGGTGAAGGGCGAGGCGTCCCCGTCGAAGGCCACATCCTCGGGAAGGCCCGATGCACCGTCGATGAACGTGAGGCGGCCGCCGGCCACCTGCCCCATCGTGTTCTCGGCGACCATCTGGCCGCGTGTGCCGACCACCTCCAGGCGGCGGCGCGGCAGCGCGTCCGGGCAATTGTAGGCGACATGCAAGCTCGCCAGCACGCCGCTCTCCGTGCGGCCGATCAGCAGGGCGCCGTCGTCCACGCTGTAATCCTGCGCGCGCGCCTGCGTGAGGGCGGCGATCTCGCGGATCGACTCGTCCAGCAGGAAATCCACGAGGTCGAGACCGTGCGGCGCGAGGTCGATCAGCGCGCCGCCCCCGGCCCGGGCGGGATCGATGCGCCAGTTGTCGTGGCCTTCCTGCGGCGCCCAGTCCCGGTGCAGCCAGCAGGCGTAGACGATGCGCACAGCCGTCACGGTACCGAGGCGCCCGGTCCGAACCGCGTCCCGCATCAGGCGGTGGGCCGGGTGGTGGCGCTGGTCGAAGGCGGTGCCGTAGAAGATGCCGTGGGCCTGGACGGCCGCCGCCATCGCCTCGGCGTCGCTGAGCGAGGCCGCCATCGGTTTCTCGCAGAGGATCGCCTTGCCCGAGGCAGCCAGCGCCTCCACGGCCTCGCGGTGGAGGTGGTTCGGCGTCGCGACGTAGACCGCTTCCACCGCGGGATCGGCGATCAGGCCGGAGAGATCCGCGTAGGCCCGCGCCCCCTCGGCCTCGGCCGCCGCACGGGCCGCCTCGCCGGGATCGCAGACCGCGACCAGCCGGTGCCCGGCCTCGCGGATGCCGGGCGCCATGTAGTCGCGGGCGACCCAGCCGTAACCGACGATGCCCCAGCGGACGGGCTCCATCACCAGCGCTCCGGCAGATCGACGAACTCGCGCCGCCGCACCCGGTCGGATTCCGCCGCCTCCGGCACGCCGGTGAAGCGCAGGCGCTCGGGGCCCTCCGAGTGCGCCGGGTAGGTGACGAGGGGAGCGTACTCGGCCGCGTAGCGCTCCGAGGGCCAGCGGATCGCGAACCCGCCCGCTTCATCCGGCTGGTAGAGGGGGTTGAGGTGGAGCTCGGTGCCGGCCGGCGGCAGGGTCAGCCCGTCGATCACCGCGCGCGGGGCGGGCCGCATGCCGGGCCCGGCCACCACCGAGAAGGCCTCGCAGGCGCGCAGGTCCCCGGGCTCGCGGGGGCCCGGCGCGCGCGCCTCGACCAGCGCCCGCGTCAGCTCGGCGTCGTCGTAGACCAGCGCGTCGGGGAACAGCTCGGCGATGTCCTCGGCGGTGACCGCGCGGCCCGCCGAGAAGCCGGGACTCTCGGCGTTGTGGATGTGGCTGATCGCGAGCCAGCCGTCGTCGCCGGCCGTCTGGCGCAAGGCTTCGAGCAGGCGCGGCTTGTCGTCGAGGAAGTAGAAGGCGTCGTTGCAGACGACGAGGTCGACCGGCGCGCCCGGGATCGGCCAGTGCTCCGAGCCCGCGTCGAAGCAGACGAGCTGCGCCTTGTCGTCGACCACCCAGTGGCGTGCCACCCAGAGCTTGGCGAAGACCACGTCGGCGCCCGCGACCTTGCAGCCGCGCCGCTTCAGCGCGCGCAGGTAGTGGCCGATGCCGCAGGCGAACTCGAAGACGCAGATCGGCTCGTTCCAGTGCGCCTCCAGTAGCGCGAGGCCCGCCAGATAGGTCGGGTCGCTCCAGCGGTGCAGGAAGTAGTCGCCGACCCGGCCCCAGCCGAGGAGCCGTACCGCGTCCCGCAGGGTGGCGGTCGCGCGCGCCTTCACGAGCTGGCGGATCTCGCCCGGGTCGGCGGCCGGGCCGTTCCACCAGTCGTCCTGGTCGGCGAGCAGCGCGGCCAACGCCTCGTCGGGCTCGCCCGCGTCGAGATGGGCGAGCACGCGCTCGATCAGCGCGGCGCGGTTCACGCGCAGGTACGGGATGCCGTCGATGACCGGCCAGCGCGCGCCGGTCTCCTCGTCCGCGAGCGAGTGCGGACGGTCGGCGCGGAGCGGGTTGCCGGTCTCGGGGGAACGCAGAGCGAAGGGGATCATGGACTCAATCTATGCCCCGCACGGGAGACCCGCGACGCCGGGTCCGGAGCGGAGAGGTCCGCCCCGGATCGGTCCCGCGGGTTCCTCCCGATCACGGGATCCGCATATCGGCCAGAACGCGGTCGTGGAAACCCTTCACCGGGCCGGCATGCACGAGTTCCATGTCATCCAGCACCGTCTGCATCGTGAGCGAGGCGGCGTTGAGGTGCTGGGCGATCTGGAGCACGCGGTCGATGCAGTCGGCGGCGTGGAAGGCGCGGCCCTCCGCGGTCGCGTCGTCGGGCAGCACCGCGCGGGCGCGCACGACAGGCTCGCGCAGGGCGGGCTCGAGCGCGTCCAGCGCCCAGCGGGTGGTGGTCTCCATGATCGGCCCGAGATGGTCGCCCAGCAGCATCTCGCCGGTGAAGCCCGCATCCGGCATCGCGGCGTTGTGGAAGTGGTGCGCCATCGCGGCGAGGAACACGGTCGCGGGATCCGCCCGGTAGAAGGGGCTGAGCGCCACGCCGTAGACCGCCACCATCAGGCAGTGCTCGGCGTGGTTCTCGGGCGGCTCCAGGAGGATCCGGGCGCGGCCCGGGCAGGTGACGCCCGCCCGCGGCTGCTGGGCGAGCGCCGCGACGAAGCCCGGCAGCGGGCCCGGCACCACCCCGGTGCGGATCCGCAGCCGCTCGCGCAGGCGCGCGCGCAGCTCCGGGTCGAGCGCCTCCGTCACCGCGTCGAAGCCCGAGACCAGCACCTCCGCCACCGCGGCGTCGGAGAGCCCGGCCGAGGCCAGGAAGGCCGCGTCGAGGTCGCACAGGCGGGTGGCGGCGAGCGCGGTCGCGGTGATGTCGAGGGCGACGTCCTCCGGGCTCGCGCCACCGGTCAGCATGCCCCACCCTTGCGCGAACAGGCGCTCGGCGATGGAGCCGGTGCGGCCCGCGGAGCGGACGCGCTTGAGGTCGTTCAGCTCGACCAAGAGGTCCCGGAGTTCGAGCGGTGCGGCGGGGCCCGGCCGGGCCCCGCCCTCAGTGGCTGCGCGCATCAGTTCACGCCGAGCCAATCGTGCAGCATGCGCTCCTGCTTGCCGAAGGCGTGCTCCGGGCCGTGGCCGTTCTTGACCATCGGGGCCTTGAAGAAGGTCGAGAGCTGCTCCTGCACGCCGCCATCGCCGCGCTTCTTGGCGAGGTCGAGCACGCGGGCGATCTCGATGACGAGCGGAGCGGCCAGGATCGAGTCCTTGCAGAGGAAGTTCACCTTGATCTGCATGCGCTGGCCCATGAAGCCGGTGACGTCGATGTTGTCCCAGGCTTCCTTGTCGTCGCCGCGCGGGCGGTAATAGTGGATGTGCACGAGGTGGTCCTCGACCGGATAGCCGAGGATCGAGTCGAGCACCGTGCCCTTGGTGTTGAGCTTCGACTGCAGCGAGCTCGGGTCGTTCAGCGCCAAGCCGTCGCGGTTGCCCAGGATGTTCGTCGAGAACCAGCCGTCCACGTGCAGCGCGCGGGCCTTCAGCGCCGGGGCCAGAACCGTCTTCATCATGGTCTGGCCGGTCTTGCCGTCCTTGCCGGCGACCGGGACGTTGAGTTCACGCGCGAGTTCCAGCAGCGCCGGCACGTCGGCGGCCACCGAGGGCGTGAAGTTGGCGTAGGGGATGCCGCTCTTGATCGCCGCGTAGGCGTAGAGCATGGCCGGCGAGATCGACTCGTCGCTCGAATCCAGGCCCCGCTCGAACGCCTCGGCCGAGTTCAGGGTCGGGTCGGTGAGGTCGGGCCAGCGCTCGGTCGAGGCGAGGTTGACGACGACCACCTCGTCGAGGTTGCTCTCCTTCTGGAAGCGCCGCAGGTCGTTGGCGATGACCGAGACCGCCTCGCGGTGGTCCTTGGCGACGATGCGGTTCTGGCCGTCGATGTTCTTGCAGAACTTCGCGCTGCCGACCGCCGGCCAGGGCGTGATGCCCTTGAGGACCTGCGCGCCGTTCTCGATGTCCTGCCGGGTGAGGACGCCGTGGCCCGCCGCCGCGGAGGCGAGGTCGTCGCCGTTGAGGTCCCAGCCACCGAAGACGAGGTCCTTGTAGTCGGCCATGCCGGCGACGGAGACGCCGGCGAGCGGCAGCCCGTCGAGGCGGTTCGACCCGGACTTGATCATCTCGATGCCGGCGATGGCGGTGGTGGCGACGGCCCCACCCATGCCAACGAATGCAACGCCGACACGGCGACCGGTCTGCATGCTCATCGGAAGGGTACTTCCTTCATTCTCTGGCGCGGCGGCGTTGCTTCAACACGATCGGGCTGCCGCCGCGGGGCCCTGTAACTGGAGCGTACGGACCTGCTTCCAAGCCCGACTTGGACCTAGATGTGGCGCTGCTTGGCTGAACCGAGCCCGAACACGGCGCCGATTCGACGGAAATCCGAGGACGTAACGCCGCATCCCGGGTGCCACGGGAGGATCACGCCACGATCACGCGAGCGTCCCATTCTGGTCACGTCGGCTGTGGATAGAGCCGCCGCTGAACGAAAGCCCGGCCGAAGAACGCCGCGGCACAAGAAGGACCAGACATGGGGGTTTTCCCGGAGCCGGCGCGCCGCGCCGACGACGTGAGCCGTCTCGTGCCTTGCGAGACCTTTTGTGAGGATCAGGCCGTAGCGTGGCTGCCGCGGGCCGTGCGCGGACAAGAGCGCCGGAGCTTCGCCAACACCCGTTGGAGCGCGACGCTGGTCGCTGCCCTGCTGGCGGGGCTCGTCCTGCCGCAGACCGCCTTCGCGCCGGTCGCCGCGGCGCACGATCGCATCGACCTGAACCCGCGGGCCGCGCAGGCCTTCGAGGCGCGGGCGGCGGCCGAGACGGTGGGGGCTGCCAGTTCCACCGACGAAACGCCCGAGGACGAGACGGGTTCCGAAGGCGACTGGACCGGCGTGCCCCTCCCCGAGCAGGAGCCGGCGACGACCGCGCTGATCGAGAACGACCTCGCCGCGCTGCCGCAGCCGGTGAAGGACGCGCGCGAGGAGAAGATCAAGTTCGGCCCGATGAGCGTGCCGCGCCGGGTGGTGGACACCATCCTGCGGGCCTCCGACGAGGCCGGCGTCGATCCCGTCTACATGATGGCGCTCGCCGACAAGGAATCGAGCTTCGAGACCGACGTGAAGGCCGCGACCTCCTCGGCGCAGGGCCTGTTCCAGTTCGTGACCGCGACATGGCTGGAGATGATCCGCGACTACGGCGCCCGCTACGGGCTCGCCGACGAGGCCGCCGCCGTGCGGGGCCGCGGCGGCGCGATCTCGGTGGCGGACGGCATGCGCCAGCGCGTGCTGGGCCTGCGCAACGACCCCTACATCGCCTGCCTGATGGCGGCCGAGCTGGTGAAGCGCGACCGCGGCCGGATCGAGGCCCGGGTCGGGCGCGAGCTCAGCACGACCGAGCTGTACTTCGCCCACTTCCTCGGCACCGCGAGCGCCGGCCGCTTCCTCAGCCTGTCGAGCGACAGGCCCGAGGCCTCGGCCCAGAAGGCCTTCCGCTCCGCCGCGCGGGCGAACCGCAGCCTGTTCACCGAGAAGGCCGGCCGGGGCCGCCGCGGCCTCAGCGTGGCCGAGGTCTACGAGCGCATCGACGGCATGATGGACAAGCGGCTGAGCCGCTACGAGGGCGTCGCGGCGCTCGCCCGCCAGCCCGAGGCCGCGCCGGAAATCGCGGATGCGGCGCCGGTGCGCGTCGCCGAGCCCGCCGAGACCGGCCGCGTGCAGGTCACCGAGGCGCTGCCGGCGGGGCTGTGAGATCCCCGACGCTCCCCCTCCCCCCTCTGCGGGGGAGGGTCGAGATGCGATCTCAATGCGCCGTCTGCGCACCGCCGCGCTTCACATCCTTCAGGATCAGCGCCAGCGGCACGAGGCAGGCGGTCATCGCGCCGAGCACCCAGAACACGTCGATATAGGCCCAGTACGCCACCTGCGTGGAGAGCTGGCTGCCGATCCAGGCGATGGCCTGGTTCTGCGCGTCCGGCCCCGCCAGGCCGTGCTGCTGGAAGTAGCGCGTCGCCTGGGCCAGGGTCTCCTGGTAGGCCGGGCTCGACGGATCGACGGATTCCACCAGCCGGCTCTGATGGAACTGGCTGCGATAGGCCAGGATGTTCTGGGCGAGCGACACGCCCATCGAGCCGCCCACGTTGCGCGCCACGTTGATGAGCGCCGAGGCCTGATCCGTCCGGTCCTTCGGCAGGCCCTCGTAGGAGGCCGAGGTCACCGAGAGGAAGATCATCGGCAGGCCGATGCCGATATAGATCCGCGACCACGCGAAGAACCAGAACGTGGTGTCGCCGTAGATCCGGGTCAGGTCGTACATCCCGGCCGCCACGATCGCCCCGCCCGTCGCGATCAGCCATTTCGGCTGCACGACGGACGAGAGCCGCCCGACCAGCGCCATCATCGCCACCGTGACGAGGCCGCCGGGGCCCAGCACCAGCCCCGACAGGGTGGCGGTGTAGCCGTAATATTCCTGCGTGATCTGCGGGATGAACTGCGTAGTGGCGATCAGCACCGCGCCGGTGAACAGCATCACCACGAAGCAGGAGCCGAACTGGCGGCTGTTGAGCAGCCGCAGGTCGATGACCGGGTTCTTCCGGGTGAGCAACCACGGGATCATGGCGCAGAACGAGACCACGGTCAGCACGCCGAAGACGTTCATCAGCGTCGAGGTGCCGAACCAGTCCTTGCGCTGGCCCTCGTCGAGGACGACCTCGAGCGAGCCGAGGAAGAGCGCGACCAGCAGGAAGCCGACGAGGTCGAAGCGCACGCCCTTCCGCCGCAAGTCCCGGCGCTCGCGCTTGGCCGCCTCGCTGTCCTCGATCAGCCAGTACATGAGGCCGAGCGCGATCACGCCGATCGGCCCGTTGATCAGGAAGCACCAGTGCCAGGAGGCGTTGTCGGAGAGCCAGCCGCCGAGCGTCGGACCGATCACCGGCGCCACCACGATCGCGACGCCGTAGAGGGCGAAGGCCTGGCCCCGCTTCGCGGGCGGGAAGGAATCCGCCAGGATCGACTGCGCGAGCGGCGCCATGCCGCCGCCGCCGAGCCCCTGGAGCACCCGGAAGAGCAGCAGCGATTCGAGGCTCCAGGCGAAGCCGCACAGGATCGAGGCGAGGGTGAAGAGCGCCACGCTCCACATGAAGAAGGCCTTGCGCCCGTAGCGCTTGGCCAGGAAGCTCGAGGCGATCAGCGTGATGGCGTTGGCCACGAGGTAGCTCGTCACCACCCAGGCCGCCTCGTCGGGCCCGACCGCGAGGCCGCCCGAGATGTAGCGCAGCGCCACGTTGGCGATCGTGGTGTCGAGCACCTCCATGAAGGTGGCGAGCGCCACCACGAGGGCGATCGCCCAGGGGTTGTGGCCCCCCGGCGCCTTGGCCGATCCCTCGGCGGTCGCGCTCACCGCACGTGGGCCTTCGGCACCACCGACATGCCGGGCCCGATCGAGACGTCGGTCGGCCACGCGTCGACCACGATCTTCACGGGGATGCGCTGCGTCACCTTCACGTAGTTGCCGGTGGCGTTCTGCGCCGGGAGCAGGCTGAAGGCGGTGCCCGAGCCCGGCTGCACCGAGTCGATCCGGCCGGTGATCGTCCGGTCCGGATAGGCGTCGATCGTGACGGCGACGGGCTGGCCCGGGCGCATGTCGGTGACCTGGGTCTCCTTGTAGTTGGCGGTGATCCAGATCGCGTCGGGCACGAACATCGCGAGGCTTTGTCCGGCCTGAGCGTACGCACCGACGTCGCCGGTCAGGCGCACGACGCGGCCGGCCTGGGCCGCCGTCACGGTCGTATAGCCGAGGTTGAGCTTGGCCTGGTCGCGCTGGGCTTTGGCCTGGGCGAGCTGCGCCTCGGCGCTGGCGCGCTGGGCCTGGAGCGAGCCGACCTGCTGCCGGGCCGCCACCACGCTCGCCTCGGCGCTCGTCAGCGAGGCCTGGCGCTGCTGCAGGGTCGAGGTCGAGGATTGCGATTGCTGGATCGTGCCGGCGCCGCGCTCGGCGAGCTTCTGATAGCGGGCGGCGTCCTCCTCGGCGAACTTCAGCGCCGCCTGCGCGGTCTCGACCTGTGCCCTGGCCACCTCGATCTGCGCCCGCTGGGCCTCGATCTGCGCATCGACGTTCCGGATCGCGGCCTCGCCCGCCTGCACCTGCGCCTCGGTCTGCGCCAGCGCGACGCGGTAGTCGCGCGGGTCGATCCGGAAGAGCGTGTCGCCGGGTTCCACGTGCTGGTTGTCGGTGACCGGTACGGCCACGACGTAGCCACCGACCTTCGGGGCGATCGTGAAGCTGCGCGCGTCCACGAAGGCGTCGTCGGTGGTCTCGTAGGGATGGAGGTAGATCCGCCAGTAGACGAACGTGGCGACGCCGAGCGCCACGACCGCGAGCCCGCCGAGCACGAACCACCAGGGATGGCGACGCAGCACGCTCGGGCGCCGCGCCTCGGTCTCGTCCGCCTCGTCCTCGGCCGGGTCCGGCGCCTCCGCCCCCTCGCCCTCCGGCACGGCTTCGCGCGCGCCGTCGCCGGGCTTCCGGCCCGTCGGCTGGAGGTCGAGGATGTCGCGTGCGTCCTCCGGCTCGGACCGGCGCGCGAAAGCGTCGGCGGGCGCGGCCTGCCGCTGATCGTCAAGCATCGGTGGTGATTGCCGAAAAGGGACCCGCCCCCTCAGGGACGCGCCGCGTGTGAACCCGCCTCGACAGCGCAAAGGGACGGATGACACCAAAGTTCCATCCCGTGCCTTTGCGTCGCACGGAACGCCGCCCTCCGCTCGGCGTTGCGGCAGGCGTGCGGTCTGCCAGACCGCGACGCGGCCGGAGGACCATGGCATGGCTGGAACGTCCGACGCGTCGGGAGGAACGGGCCCGTCCGGCATTCCCCTCACCGGGCCGGCGCGCCTCGACGCGATGAGCACGGTGCTCGCCCGCAACTGGTGGCTCGTCGCCCTGCGGGGCGTGTTCGCCATCCTGTTCGGGGTCGTCGCCCTCGCGGCGCCCGCCGCCTTCGTGCTCTCGCTCGTGCTGTTCTTCGCGGCCTACATGCTGGTCGATGGGGTCTTCGGCATCGTCGCGGCCGTGCGAGCGGCGCAGCGCCACGAGCGCTGGGGTTTCCTGCTGTTCGAGGGGCTCATCGACATCCTGGTCGGCGTGACCGCCTTCCTGATGCCGGCTGCGGCGGTCTGGGCCTTCGTGCTGCTGGTCTCGATCTGGGCGCTGGTCTCGGGCGGGCTGATGATCGCGGCGGCCTTCCGGCTCCACCTGCATTACGGGCGCTGGTGGCTGGTTCTGGGCGGCGTCGTCTCGCTGTTGTTCGGGCTGGCGCTGCTGATCAATCCGGGCATGTCCGCCCTGGTGCTGACGTGGTGGCTCGGCGGCTACGCGGTGGCTTTCGGGGTGCTGCTCGTGATCCTGGCCTTCCGCCTGCGCGGCCGCCACGAGGCGGCGGGCCGGCCGATGCCGCTCGGGCGGCTCTGAGGCGGGCCGGCGCGCGGTCTTCCCTGCCCCGCAGAGGGAGAGGGAGCGCGCGCCGAGCGAGGGCGGGAGTCCCGGGGCGAGAACCTCGCCCCCATTGCGGCACCCGCCCGGCAACCGGATCCACGGTGAGGCTTTCGCGCCGTAGCGGCGCCCCGCGGGATTCGTCTAGAACGGCCGCGAGACAGCGTGACAGGCGGCACGGCCGCTGGCGGATGCGATGAACCCTCCCGATCCGGAACGCCCGGGCCCCGGCGCGCCGGACCCGCGGGCCGAACCCGACACCCGCGCGGCGGCCCGCGAGGCGGCCTCGGCCGCCCGCAGCCTCGCGCGCCAACTCGGCATCCTCGGCGCCGGCGCCGCCCGCGCGGCTCTCCGCGGCGGTGGCCGGCTCGGGCGCCGCGGCGCCGCGGGCCTCGGCGGCCTCGCTGGGCGCCTGAAGGCCCGACCCTCCTCCGTGGCCGGCGCGTCCCCGGAGGCCGCCCCCGCACCCGAGCGTCCCGCGGCCGCGTCGCGCCGGGCCTTCCGGCCCCGGCGGCGCACCCTCGCCCTGGCGGCCCTCGTCGTCGGGCTCCCGCTCGGCGCCCTGCTGCTCTACGTGCTGGCCGCCTTCCTGACCCTGCCGCCGCTGGGCTCGGTCTCGAACGATCCGGGCAGCCGCGCCCTCACCGTCGAGGCCGACGACGGGCGCGTCTTCGCCACCCGGGGCGCCTTCCGGGGCGAGCGGCTCACTGCAGCCGACCTGCCGCCGACGCTGGCCCAGGCCATCGTCGCCATCGAGGACCGGCGCTTCTACAGCCACTGGGGCGTGGACCTGCGCGGGCTCCTGCGCGCCGCGTGGCGCAACACGACCGGCGGGGGCGTGCGCGAGGGCGGCTCGACCATCACCCAGCAATATGTCCGCCTCACCTCGCTCTCCCAGGAGAAGACGCTCCGGCGCAAGATCCAGGAGGCCTTCCTGGCGCTCCGGGCCGAGAGCGAGATGTCGAAGAGCGACATCCTGGTCGGCTACCTCAACACCGCCTATTTCGGCGCGGGCGCCTACGGGGCCGACGCGGCGGCCCGGCGCTATTTCGGCAAGCCCGCCAAGCAGCTGACCCTGCCGGAGGCCGCGATGCTGGCGGGCCTCGTGCGCGCCCCCTCACAACTCGCCCCCACCCGCAATTTCGGCGGCGCCAAGGAGCGGGCCGACGTGGTGCTCCAGGCCATGGTCGAGACCGGCGCCATCTCCACCAAGGAGGCGGACGCGGCCCGCGCCAAGACCGTGACGCTGCGCACGCCGCCCGAGACGCCGCCGGGCACCAACTACTTCCTCGACATGGTGCAGGCGGACGCCCGGCGCCTCACCGACACGGGCGGCGACCTCACGGTGCGCTCGACCCTGAACCTCGACCTGCAGAGCCTCGCCGAGGGTGTGATCGCCCGCCGCCTCGACGCGGAGGGTGCGAAGAAGAAGGTCTCCCAGGCCGCCCTCGTGGCGCTCTCGCCGCAGGGCGCGATCCTGGCGATGGTCGGCGGGCGCGACTACGAGGACAGCCAGTTCAACCGCGCGGTCCAGGCCAAGCGCCAAGCCGGCTCGCTGTTCAAGCTCTTCGTCTACCTCACCGCCTACGAGCAGGGCCTGAGCCCGGACTCGGTGCTGGTCGACCGCCCGGTCCAGATCGGCGACTGGGAGCCGCAGAATTCCAACAATCGTTTCCGCGGCGCGCTGCCGCTCCGCAGCGCCTTCGCGCTCTCGGTCAACACCATCGCGGCCCAGCTCGGCGACGAGCTCGGCATCCCCGCCGTGATCGCGACCGCGAAATCGCTCGGCGTCACCTCTGATCTGCCGAGCGTGCCGAGCCTCGCGCTGGGCTCGGCCGAGGTGACGCTCCTCGAGATGACCCGCGCCTACGCGGGCGTGCTCGCCAACCGCACGCCGCTGGAGACCTACGCGGTCCACGCGATCCGGGGCGGCCAGCCGCAGCCGATCTACCTGCACCCGGACCAGGCCGCGACCCGGGGGCTGCCCGGTGACAGCCGGACCATGATGCTCGACTCGCTCCAGGCGGTGGTCGATTCCGGCACCGGCAAGGCCGCGAAGGTCCCGGGCCTCGCGGTCGGCGGCAAGACCGGCACGACGCAGGATTACCGCGACGCGTGGTTCATCGGCGTGACGCCCGAGATGGTGGTCGGCATCTGGGTCGGGAACGACGACAACAGCTCCATGAACCGGGTCGGCGGCGGCGATCTGCCGGCCGCGATGTTCCGGGACTTCGTGCAGCGGGCCTCCGCGCAACTCGCCAAGGGCCGCAAGCGCCCCTCGGC
>NZ_LSIX01000111.1:0-838 GCF_001556475.1 Methylobacterium sp. CCH5-D2
GGACTGCTCGGGATCGTCCTCGAAGCGGGTCCGCAGCCACGCCACTAGGAACTTCGCGTACTCGGCCGCGAGCAGCCGCGCGGTGCCCGCGCATTGCCACCAGCGCCCGGCATCGAACCCGTCCGCCACGACGGGGTGCGGGATGACGTGGTCGGCGCCCTCCAGCACGTGGTCGAGCTCGATCAGGGTCCGCGGCATGTGGTAGTTCGAGGTCACCACCGCGACCGTGCTGAAGCGGTGCCGGCGCATCCAGCGGCGCGTCTCGATGGCGTTGCCGATGGTGTTGCGCGCCCGGTAGTCGAGATCGACGCAGCAGGCGATCAGGTCGCGCTGGCTCGGGTTGAGCCGGGCGATCTCGTCGCGGCTGGTGCGCTCGTTGACGCCCGTGATCAGCAGCCGCCGCCCGTAGCCGCTGGCCAGGAGGTCGATCGCGTCGCCGATGCGCTGGGCGCCGCCGGTCAGCACCACGATCCCGTCGGCCCGGTCGGGCGGCACGCGCTCCATCCGGGCGAGCCCGTCCACGAAGCCGAGGAAGCCGAGGCCGAGCGCGACGCCGCCGAGGGCTGACCCGCCCAGCAGGCCGAGACCGAGGCGATGCAGGCGGGTCGTCCGGCGCGGGGCGACGACCGGCTCGCCCGTGCGCGCCGCGTCCCAGCGCCAGCCGAAGGGCTCGCCCGCGTTCGGTTCGGAAGCGCACGGCATACGCGTGGACATTCTCCGGCAGGATAACCCCGATTGCGGCGAGGCGGAGGCGCGGGGACGCGGGCGGGATGCCCTGGGGGCATTGCGCGCCCCAGTGGTTGACGAATGGTTAACGCGCGGGTTCCGGGCCTCATCC
>NZ_LSIX01001120.1:0-2798 GCF_001556475.1 Methylobacterium sp. CCH5-D2
CACCCGGTCGCGGGCGCGGCGCACCCGGCCCGACGCCTCCAGCCGCTTGAGGAGGGGCGTCAGGGTGCCCGAATCGAGGAACAGGCGGTTGCCGATCTCCTTCACGGTCAACCCCTCCTCCTCCCACAGCACCAGCAGGACCAGGTATTGCGGGTAGGTCAGGTCGTGCTGGCCCAGCAGGGTGCGGTAGGCGCGCCCGAAGGCGTGGGCCGCCGCGTAGACGGCGAAGCAGAGCTGGTTGTCGAGGAGCTGCGGGTCGGCCGGGTCGATCGCGCGGGCGGGCGGGACGTCGCCGTCGGTCTTGCGCGGCGCGCGGGCCTGGGCGTCTGGTCGGCTTGGCATGAAACTCAACTCCCGTCCGGCTCGCCCGAGCCGCACCGCGCATCGCAAGTATGAAACCCGCATCGTAGACAGAAGATCGTTCGCGCACAATGAATTTGCCGCAACGCACCTATCGATTGCGCGCAATTGAGCGTCGCGGCAGGGCTGGGCATAAGGGTTGTGCGCAACCGGGTTTGGCGACCGGCAGGAACCCTGAGGTTCCACAGACGGGTTTCGCGACCACCGGAACGAGTTCCAGAGGAGAACACCATGCAGGCACTCTACACCGCCCATGCCCACGCGACCGGCGGCCGCGAGGGATCCGCCGCCTCGAACGACGAGCGGCTGAGCGTCGGCCTCGCCACCCCGAAGGAGCTCGGCGGCAACGGCGGTGCCGGCACCAATCCCGAGCAGCTCTTCGCGGCCGGCTACGCCGCCTGCTTCCTCGGCGCGATCAAGTTCGTGGCCGCGCAGGACAAGGTGAAGATCCCGGAGGACGCGAAGGTCGAGGCCGATGTCGGCATCGGCAAGCGCGAGGACGGCACCGGCTTCGGCCTCACCGTCGCCCTCCGGGCGACCCTGCCGGGCATCGAGCGGGCCCAGGCCGAGGACATCGTCCGGCGCGCCGACGTGGTCTGCCCCTACTCGCACGCCACCCGCGGCAACATCCGTGTCGAGGTCACCGCGGCCTGAGCGCGGGATCGGCGCGGGCGAACATCTTGAGGGCGGGTCCGGTCCAGGCGACCGGGCCCGTCCGTCTTGCCTTCGGGGGCTTCCGCCGAACGCAGAGGAGGCCGGTACAGGGCGCGGGCTCCCTCTCCCGTGCGGGAGAGGGGGCACGGCGCGGTTCGGGTCCGACCCGAGGATTGCCGCCGGCCTCCCGGTGAGCAGGCGAGAACCCGAGGGCCGGCCCCGTGGCCGGCAGGGGAGGGGGCCGGAAAACGAAAGGGCCCGCCGGCGCGGGGAAACCGCGGCGGCAGGCCCTGTTCCGCACCGGCGGGGTGCGGGGATCGGCGATGGGGGGCGTCAGACCGCGATGCGCTCCTCGACCTCGTTCGGCTCGCGCAGCACGTAGCCGCGGCCCCAGACGGTCTCGATGTAGTTGCGGCCCTGGCTGGCGTTGGCGAGCTTCTTGCGCAGCTTGCAGATGAACACGTCGATGATCTTCAGCTCGGGCTCGTCCATGCCGCCGTAGAGATGGTTGAGGAACATCTCCTTGGTCAGCGTGGTGCCCTTCCGCAGCGAGAGGAGTTCCAGCATCTGGTACTCCTTGCCGGTGAGGTGCACGCGGGCGCCGCCGACCTCGACGGTCTTCTGGTCGAGGTTCACCACGAGGTCGCCCGTGGTGATCACCGACTGGGCGTGGCCCTTCGAGCGGCGCACGATCGCGTGGATGCGGGCGACCAGCTCGTCCTTGTGGAAGGGCTTGGTGAGGTAGTCGTCGGCGCCGAAGCCGAGGCCCTTCACCTTGTCCTCGATGCCGGCCATGCCCGACAGGATCAGGATCGGCGTCTTCACCTTGGCGACGCGAAGCGACCGCAGAACCTCGTAGCCCGACATGTCGGGCAGGTTCAGGTCGAGCAGGATGATGTCGTAATCGTAGAGCTTGCCGAGATCGACGCCCTCCTCACCGAGATCGGTGGTGTAGGTGTTGAAGTTCTCGGACTTGAGCATCAGCTCGATGCTCTGCGCCGTGGCGCTGTCGTCCTCGATCAGAAGTACCCGCATCGTCGGTCCCCAGCCCCGCCGGCCGCATCATCGTACGGACACGTCCCCGCCGCGCTCTCCCACGGTCCTGTGGAAGAGCGTTGCCACGACATTGACGTACGACGCTATGCGTTAATCGTTAACAAAACCTGATTCCGGGTTGCAAGCGGTCCGTTCGCATCTCGCCCAGGCCCGAACCTGAGTCGTTGACGGTCTGTTCTCACAGGACCCCCAACGCCGCGCGTACCGAACGCTCGATCCCCTGCCCAAGTGCCTCGCCCGCAACGGATCCGTGAGCCCTGTTGCGCGCCGGTCACGCCGGCGCGCCTTGTCGGGCGGGAGCCCGTGGAGGCTCCTGCCCGGCATCGCGGGTACGGGTCGCTACAAGCCCGATGAGCGCAGTGTTAAGGAGGGAGGTAAACGAAGCGTTGAGGGGCGAGCGGGTGTCGCAGAATCCTCCGGCCAAGCCCACGCCGCCCTCGCTCGCGACCCTGCGGGCCGCGCTGGAGCGGGTCGAGACGGTCGAGACCTACGGGCGCGTCGTGGCGATCCGGGGGCTTCTCGTCGAGGTGGCGGGGCCGGTCTCGGCGATGCGGCTGGGTGGGCGGCTCGACGTCGAGGGGGTGGCGGGCCTCATCCCCTGCGAGGTGATCGGCTTCCAGGGCGAGCGGGCGCTCGCCATGCCGTTCGGCTCGCTGGAGGGCGTGCGCCGGGGCTGCCCGGCTTTCGTGCGCGACGAGGCGGCGGGCGCGGTGCGGCCGTCCCAGGGC
>NZ_LSIX01001121.1:0-12769 GCF_001556475.1 Methylobacterium sp. CCH5-D2
TCTACGTCTCCAACGCACCCTACACCGAGCTCCAGAAGGTCCTCGGCGTCTTCTCAAGCGTCACGGGACCCGTCGCATCCGCGGCCGCGATCTACGCCTACGGCAAGTGAGGATCCGCATCCCTGTGGACGCCGCGTAACCCTCCTCGCATTCCCTCCTTGCCTTCGGGCCACGCTTCGTCGTTTCCTGCGGCGAGGCTCAAGGCCCGAGCCCGACCCGCATCGGGCGCCTTCGTGACGTCCGATGATCGGGAGCCGATTTCGTGGGCGCGGAAACGGTTCTAGAAGGGCCCCGATGAAGATCGGACGCGTCGCTCTCGGCCCCGGATTCCCGCGCGGGGCGAACCCCCTGCACCGGCTCGCTCCCGCCCGGCCCGGCCGTGCGGGCCTCCGCGCGCGTCTGCTCGCCCTCACCCTCGCCGTCTCCACCCTGCCGGCCGTTGCCCAGAACCGGACGACGAACGGTGCACCGGACGCGGTGACGATCGGTGTGGCCGTGCCGCGCTCGGGCGCCTACGTCGCGGTGGGCGAGCAGGTGCTGCGCGGCATCGAGGCGGCCGCGCGCGACGCCAACGCCCGGGGCGGTCTCGACGGGCGGCAGATCGTGCTCGACGTGCAGGACGATGCCTGCGACTCGAACACCGCGGTCGCGGTCGCCAACCACTTCGTCCGGCAGGAGGTCCGCCTCGTCGTCGGGCATGTCTGCTCGAACGCCTCGATCGCGGCCTCGGAGGTCTACGCCCAGAACGGCGCGCTGATGATCACCGCGGCCTCCGTCGCCGCCCGGCTCACCGACCGCGGCTTCCCGACGATCTTCCGGGTCTGCGGGCGCGACGACGACCAGGCCCGGCTCTCGGCCGCGGTGCTGGCCGAGCGTTTTCGCGATCGCAAGATCGCCCTGATCCAAGATACGACGCCGGCCTCGCGCAACCTCGCGGCGGCGACGAAGGACAACCTCAACCGCATCGGCACCAACGAGGCGCTCTCGGTCGCCTTCTCGCCGAGTGACGCCGACGACGCGGCGCTCGCCGACCGGCTGAAGGGAGCCGGGATCGAGGTGGTCTATTACGGCGGCGACGCCGTCGAGATGGGCCGACTCGTGAAGATCTCGGCCGAGCGGGGCTTCAGGCCGCAATGGTTCGGCACCTCGGCGATCGCCACGTCCGACTTCGCCAAGATCGCCGGCGCCGCCAGCAACGGCGTGCTGATGACCTTCTACCTCGACCCGAGCCGGCAGCCGGCCGCCGCCGAGGTTGTGAAGGCCTTCCGGGCCGAGGGCGGCGACCCGACCGGCTCGACGGTCTACGGCTACGCCGCCCTCCAGGCCCTGGTGGCGGCCGGCAACTTCGCGCACACGACCGATCCGAGGCGGCTCTCGGCGACGCTCCACGCCGAGCGGTTCGACCTCGTCCTCGGCACGGTCGGCTTCGACGCCAAGGGCGACGTCACGGCGCAGGGCTACGTGCTCTACGTCTGGAAGGACGGCGCCTTCACGCCCGCCGGGAAGTAGTCGCGTCAGAGTGCCAGCGCCGCGTCGATCTCCGGCCCGCGCCCGTGCTCGCGCAGCAGCTCCGCGAGGTGCGGGCGCACCCGCAGCTGCAGGGCGTGCAGGCGCCGCACGGCGGCGGTTAGCGCGCCGCCGCGCCCGAGAAGGTCGTCGGCGAAGCCTGTCATCCGGGTGTTCGGCCAAGCGGGCTCGCGCAGCGCGTGGAGCCGCGCCACCAGATCGTCGGCGCTCGCTTCGGGCTCCGCGCCCGCGAACAGGATCAGCAGAGCGGCCGTCGAGCGCGACAGCCCGTAATGGCAGTGCACGAGCAGGTGTCCGTCCGCTCCGTCGAGCCCGCGCCCGAACTCGAGGATCGCCTCGACGTCCCGGCGCTCGGGCGGCACCAGCCCGGCGCCCGGACCGAGGCAGTCGTGGAAGTGCAGCGTAGTGCGCCGATGCGCCCCGTAATCGGCGAAGGCCGTGGGCTCGGGCGTTCCCGGATCGAGCAGCGACAGGACGTGGCTGACCCCGCGCGTGCCGTGCTCGGCCAGCTCCTGCAGGCCGCAGACGGTGTGCAGGGTGATGGCGGCAACGGCGGGCGGTCTGTCGGTCTGGCTCATGGCTCGGGAGCTAGCACGGGCCCCGCCCGGTTTCGAGCGGTAGCTTCGAGTCCTGGCTTCGCCGTGCTAGGGGCGCGCCGTCGCGCGGATTCGGGCCTCGCGCGGGGATCGGATCGCGCCCCCGGCCCGTTCTGCTGCGGACGGACGATCGAGGTGCCATGACGACGAGCAGCAGCCCGACCCTGAAGAGACGCGCGCTCCTGGCGGCGGGGCTCGGCGCGGCGGGTCTCGGCGCCTCCGCGCGGGAGGCGGGCGCGCAGGCGATGCCGGAACTGCGCTGGCGCCTCTCCTCGGCCTACGCCAAGAACCTCGACATCCTGTTCGGCGCGGCCGAGACGCTCGGCCGGCTCGTCGGCGAGGCGACGGACGGGCGCTTCCAGATCCAGGCGGCGGGCCCCGGCGAGCCGGTGCCGCCCGAGGGCCTGATCGACGCGGTCGCCGCCGGCACGGTCGAGATGGGGCACGGCCCGGCCTCTCTGGGCGCGGGCAAGGACCCGGTCTTCGCGCTCGCCACCGCCATACCCTTCGGCCTCAACGCGCGGGGTCAGAACGCGTGGTGGAACGCGGGCGGGGCCGCGGACCTGTTCGGCGAGGTCTTCGCCAAGTACGGCCTCGTGGCGCTGCCCGGCGGCAATACGGGCGCGCAGATGGGCGGCTGGTTCCGCAAGGAGGTGAAGGGACTCGCCGACCTGCAGGGCCTGAAGTTCCGCATCGGCGGCCTGGGCGGACAGGTGCTGACGAAGTTCGGCGTGGTGCCGCAGCAGATCGCGGGGCCGGAGATCTACGCGGCGCTGGAGGCCAAGCGGATCGACGCCGCCGAGTGGATCGGCCCCTACGACGACGAGCGCCTCGGCCTGCAGAAGGTCGCGCCGATCTACCACTATCCGGGCTTCTGGGAGGGCGGCGCGATGCTCCACTTCTGGATCAACGCCGAGCGCTGGAAGAGCCTGCCGAAGACCTACCGGGCGATCCTGCAGGGGGCGGCCGCCCAGGTCGGCGCCGAGGTTCAGGCGCGCTACGACGCGCGCAACCCGCAGGCCCTGCGCCGCCTCGTCGCCGGCGGCGCGCAATTGCGCCCCTTCCCGCAGGACGTGATGGAGGCGGCGCTCAAGAACGCCAACGACGTCTACGGCGAGATGGCGGCCAAGAACGCGGATTTCCGCCGCGTCTACGAGGCGATGAAGACCTTCCGCAACGAGGCCTATCTCTGGTTCCAGGTGGCGGAATACACCTACGACAACTTCATGATCCGCGCCCGCGCCCGCGGCTGACGCGGCTGGGCATGGCCCAAGAAAAAAGGCCACTCCCGAGGGAGCGGCCCGAAGTCTAGGGAGGAAACGCCCAAAGAGGGCTGCGGGAGCGCGACGCCATCGCGATCCCGCGATGCACAATCTGCTCCCGCGTCGGCTGACTTTCAAGGGCATTGGGGCAGGAGCACTGTCGTTCATCGTGCGGTGCAACACATCGCGCGCGCCTGTGTCCCAAATGTCGCATGCCAGGGCGCGGTCGCGGTCGCGGGCGCTGCGCCGCCCTAGCTCTCGACCGAGGTTCGGCGGGAGTTTGCACGATGGCGATCCAGGGGCAGCGTGTCCGGGTGCTCAACGACGTCGAGCCCCGGCCCGAGGGCGCCTACGTCCTCTACCTGCTCCAGCAGGCCAACCGCGCCCACCACAACCCGGCCCTGGAACTCGCCATCGAGGAGGCGAACCGGCTCGGGCTGCCGGTGGTCGCCTGCTTCGGCCTGCTCGATGGGGCGAGCGGCTTTCCCGAGGCCAATGCCCGGCACTACGCCTTCCTGCTCCAGGGCTTGGCCGACGCGGCCGCGGGGCTGGAGCGGCGCGGGGTCGGCTTCGTCATGCGCAAGGCCTCCCCGGCCGCGGTCGCGATCGACCTCGCCCGCGAAGCCGCCCTGCTGGTCCTCGACCGCGGCTACCTCGCGATCCAGAGGGGCTGGTACGCCGAGATCGCGGAGGGCGTCGAGACCCGCATCGTGCAGGTCGAGGGCGACGTGGTGGTGCCGGTCGAGACGGCCTCCCCCAAGCACGAGCACGCGGCCCGCACGCTTCGGCCCAAGCTCCACCGGGTCTGGGACCAGTTCCTGGAGCCTCTCACCGCGCGCCGGGTGAAGCACCGTGCGGACGGGCTGAAGCTCCGCTCCGAGATCGACATCTCGGATCCCGACGCGGTGCTCGCCGGCATGACCCTCGACCGCTCCGTGCCGCCGGTGCAGCGCTTCCGCGGCGGCGAGACCGAGGCGCGGCGTCGCCTCAAGGCCTTCCTCTCCGAGGCCTTCGCTGGCTACGGGGCCGGGCGAAACCGGCCGGAGGCCGGCGCGGCCTCGCACATGAGCCCCTACCTGCATTTCGGCCAGATCTCGCCCGTCGAGATCGCGCTGGCCGTCCGGGGGGCGAAGGACGGCGATGCCGACGACCGCGCCTCGTACCTCGAGGAGGTGATCGTCCGCCGCGAACTCGCGATGAATCACGTCCACTACACCGCGCGCTACGATGCCTACGCGCAGGCCGTGCCCGAATGGGCCCGCAAGACCCTGGCCGAGCACGCCGACGACCCGCGCCCGCATCTCTACGACGAGAAGGATCTCGCCGCGGGCCGCACCCACGACCGCTACTGGAACGCCGCGCAGGCCGAGATGCGCGAGACCGGCTACATGCACAACCACCTGCGCATGTACTGGGGCAAGAAGATCCTCGAATGGTCCCCCTCCCCCGAGGAGGGCTTCGCCCGGACGCTCAGGCTCAACAACCGCTACTTCCTCGACGGGCGCGACGCGAACTCCTTCACCAACGTCGCCTGGGTCTACGGTCTGCACGACCGCCCCTGGGCGAAGCGCAAGGTCTTCGGCACCGTGCGCTACCAGAGCGAGAACTCGCTGCGGAAGTTCGACGCCAAGGCTTATCTGCGCACGGTCGCCGATCTCTGCGCCGCGGAGGGCCGGCCGCAGGACTTCTGAGGGCGGGGCCGGCCTTCTCCGCGACGGTTTCCGGTCCGACGCGACGCGGACCCATCCGGCGCTCCCCCCTTCCCGGCGGACGAGGGGAGGTCGCGTAGGGCCAAGCCTGCGCGTGCCGTCGTGGAGAGATCCGTCGGAGCCCCGGGCGCGGCACGGATCCCCTCGCCCGCACGGTAGCGGGAGCGCGGCGCGGTTCGTGCCCGATCCGATCCTCAGGAATGGCGCTTCAAACTATGCGTCTCGCCGAGGGGCCCGAAGTCGCGGATCCCGTCCTCCGACGGGGATCCTACGTCCGCCGCCGTGCCCGCGCTCGCCGCCGCCCCTCGGCCCTTGACGCCTGAGACGCTCCGGCTATCAGATATAGCATAAGCTATATCTGATAGCCGGAGCGGTGCGATGCGCGTGGGTATGGGGCAAGGCTCGGTTCTCGGAAAGGTGGCGCGCGGCCTCGCCCCCGTCCTGTCCTGCCTTCTCGCGGGCGCCCTGCCCGCCCCCGCCCAGGATCGGCCGACCGCCCGGGAGAACGCGGCACCCGCGGGCCTCGACAGCGAGCACCTGTTCGGCTTCGTCGAGGGCTCCGACATCGGCGTGCCGGGCGAGGTGGAGTTCGAGTTCGAGGCCACCGGGCGGTCCGGACGGGGCGGCGGCCGCTTCCGCGCGGTCGATGGCGGGCTTGTCCTGAAGATCCCGCTCGACGCCTCCTTCCGGATCGCGCCCGGCATCGGCTTCCACCGCTTCGCCGCCGCAGGCGTGCCGGGCCTCGCCGACCGCGGCACCGGCGGGCTGAGCGGCGCCTTCTTGGAGACGCGCCTGCGCCTCATCGACCGGCGGGAAGGCCCGTTCGGCCTCACCCTCAACGTCGTGCCGAGCGTCGGCCGGGTCGATACCGGTTCGGGGCTGCCGGCCGAGAGCTACGGGCTCGACGCCGCGCTGCTCGCCGATTGGGAGATCGTGCCGGGCAGCCTCGTGGCCGCCGTCAATCTCGGGTTCTCGCTCGCCGCGGCCCGGCTCGACGGCAGCGGCGAGCGCCTGCGCGGCTCCGGCCTCGAACTCGCGGGGGCGCTTGCCTACGAGGCCGGTCCCGGCCTGTTCGTCGGCGCCGAGGCCCGCTACGCGCAGGCCTTCGAGGGTCTGGGGCTCGACCGGTTCAGCGGACGGGCGGTCTATCTCGGACCCACCCTCTACGCCACGCTGACCCCGCAGGCCTGGGCCTCCTTCACCTGGAGCTTCCAGGTGGCGGGTTCCGCGGAGGGCGCCCCGCGCCCGCTAGACCTCACGAATTTCGACCGGCACCAGACCCGGCTGCGCTTCGGCCTGAGTTTCTGAGGCTTATCCCCGCCGCCGAGGCGTGGCCGGGCTGGCGGGTGCTCCGCGCCGGCCTATCGTGACCGGGGCCACTGGACCGAGGACATGCCGCGCCTGCGCTACCGATCCGCCCTGTCGCGCCTGCGCCGGGCCTCCGCCGACGCCTTCCCGATCTGGCGCGGACGGCTGATGTTCCTGCTCGGCGGCATCGGCGTCGGGCTTGCCGCGGTGCTCATGGCCAAGCTCGCCGACGGGGCGCAGGTGCTGTTCCGGCGGATCGCCGCGCCCTCCCCGCTGATCGCGCTCCTCCTGACGCCCGCCGGCTTCGCGCTCGCGGCGCTGCTCGCCCGCACCGTGTTCCCGAATTCGCAGGGCTCCGGCATCCCCCAGGTGATCGCCGCGCGCCACACCCGCGACCCGGGCCTGCGCCACGCCCTGATCTCGCTGCGGGTGGCGGCGGGCAAGATCGCCGTGATGAGCCTTGGCCTGCTCTGCGGCGCCTCCGCCGGCCGCGAGGGCCCGACCGTGCAGGTGGGCGCCGCGATCATGGCCGCCTTCGGCCGGCTGACGCCCGAGCGCTTGCCCGGCGTGATCCTGGCGGGCGGCGCGGCCGGTGTCGCGGCGGCCTTCAACACGCCGCTCGCCGGCATCGTCTTCGGCATCGAGGAGCTTGGACGGGCCTACGAGGCCCGCTCCTCGGGGCTCATCGTCGCCGGCATCGTCGCGGCGGGCCTCACCGCGCTCTGGCTCACCGGCAACTACACCTATTTCGGCACCGCACGCGCCGAACTGCCGTCCGGACAGGCTTGGCTCGTGGTCGCGGTCCTGGGTGCCCTCGGCGGGCTGGCGGGCGGCCTGTTCAGCCGCCTCGTCATCGCCTTCGCGCGGGGCCTGCCCGGCCGGGCCGGGCGCTGGATCGCCCGCCATCCGGTCGCCTTCGCGGGCCTCTGCGGCCTCGGCGTGGCCCTGTGCGGGCTCGCCTCGGGCGGGGTGGTCTACGGGACCGGTTACGAGGAGGCCCGCGCGATCCTGCATGGGGAGAGCGCGGCGCATCCCGACTTCGCCCCCCTGAAGTTCCTGGCGACCGTGCTCTCCTCGGTCAGCGGCATCCCGGGCGGCCTGTTCGCGCCCTCGCTCGCGGTCGGCGCCGGGATGGGGGGCGCGCTGCACGGTCTGTTCGCGGACGTGCCCGTCGGCGCCCTCGTGCTGATCGGGATGGTGGCCTACCTGACGGGCGTCCTGCAGGCGCCGATCACCAGCTTCGTCATCGTCACCGAGATGACCCAGGACCACGCCATGATGATCCCCCTGATGCTGGCGGCGCTGCTGGCGGACGCGGCCTCGAAGGCGGTCTGCCGCGGCGGCCTCTACCACACCCTGGCGGAGATCATCCTGGAGAAGGCGGAGGCCAGCGGGCCCGGCATGTCGCCGCCCGGCATATCGCGGCCCGGTTCCTGAGGCCCTCGGGGCCCTGCCCCCCGCGCCACGAGACTTCCGGGTCCATGAAGGCGGTGCCCGACCCTGGGGTCGGGCACCGCCTCGAAGTCGCGGCCTCGGGCCGACGGCAGGCGCTATGATCGGGACGGTGCGCGTGACGTCCTGCCCGCGGGCAGCCCCCCGTTTGTTCGAATGGTTTCAGGAGGTCGGGGAACCATAGCCAGCGCGGGCACTTCGCCGTAGCCTCGCGCGTTCCGTCCTGGCACATTGGCCGGGGCTGTTGCAGGCGCGCGACAGATGCGCCGGCCCCGCCGGGAGGCTTGAGTTCAGCCGTGACCACCCTGTACGTGAGCCACCCGTCCGCCCTCGACCACATCGTGCCCGAGGGCCATCCCGAGCGGCCGAGCCGGATCCGCGCCGTCGAGCGCGTGCTGGAGAACGAGCGCTTCGCCGGCCTCGTGCGGGTGCAGGCGCCCCGGGCCGAGCCTTCGGTCGCCGCGCTCGCCCATCCGGAAGCCTACGTCGAGGCGATCGTCGCCGCCGCGCCGAAGGAGGGGATGGTCGCGATCGACGGCGACACGGTGATGTCGCCCGGCACCCTGGAGTCGGTGCTCCGGGCCGTCGGCGGCGCCAACCACGCGGTCGACGCGGTGATGGCCAAGGAGTGCTCGAACGCCTTCGTGGCGATGCGCCCGCCCGGTCACCACGCCGAGCGCGAGCGGGCGATGGGCTTCTGCGTGTTCAACCAGGCGGCGATCGCGGCCCGCTACGCCCGCACGCATCACGGCGTCTCCCGCGTGGCGCTGGTCGATTGGGACGTGCACCACGGCAACGGCAGCCAGGACATCTTCTGGGACGACGGCACGGTGATGTACGCCTCGACGCACCAGATGCCGCTCTTCCCCGGCACGGGCGCGGCCTCCGAGCGGGGCGCGAAGGACACCATCGTCAACGTGCCGCTGCGGCCGAACGACGACGGCGCGGTGTTCCGCGAGGCCTTCGAGGCGATCGTGGCCCGGGTCGATGCCTTCCAGCCCGACCTGATCCTGGTCTCGGCGGGCTTCGACGCGCACCGGCTCGACCCGCTGGCGAACCTGCGCCTCGACGAGGCCGATTTCGGCTGGGCCACCCGGCGCCTCCTCGAACTCGCCGACCGCCACGCGGGCGGCCGCCTCGTCTCGATCCTGGAGGGCGGCTACAGCCTGGAGGGGCTCGGCAAGTCCGTCTACGAGCACGTGGACGCGCTGATGGGGCGGTGAGGTGAACCGTGACCGGCGTTGAAGCCGCCAGTCGCGAACCGTATCTCTTGCTATGGTGATCGTCTGGGACGAGCCGAAGCGGGTCGCCAACCTCGCCAAGCACGGCCTGGACTTTGCGACCTTCGAAGCGGGCTTCGATTTCGCCTCCGCGGTCGATCTAGGGGCGTCGAACAGCGCGCGGGGCAGGCCGCGCAAGCGGCTCGTCGGAGTTTTCGAGGGCAGGCTCGTCGTCGCGGCGATCCTGTCGCCCCTCGGATCGCAGGCTATCGCTCTGGTGAGCCTGCGGCCTGCGAGCCGTATCGAGAGGAGGCTCTATGCCGAAGCCAGACCTTGACCTGCCCCCTATCTCTGATGCCGAGGAGGCACGCATCCAGGCCGGGATCGCTGCCGATCCCGACAATCCTGAACTGACAGAGGCCGATTTCGCGCTGGCGCGACCTTTAGCCGAGACCCAGCCCGAGTTGCTGCGTAGGATCCTGCAGGCTCGGGAGCGAGCAGTCGCTCAGGAGAAGGTCAGCCTGAACATCGACCGGGACATCCTCGATCGGTTCCGCGCGACCGGCCTAGGATGGCAGGCGCGCCTGAACGCGGCGCTCCGACGCGCCGCCGAGGACCTGCCCGCGGCCTGAACTGGGCTCACCCCTCCAGCAGCTCGTCCCCGACCAGCTCGATGCCGAAGCCCGACAGGCCCACATAGGACCGCGAGGCGGTCGAGAGGTTGCGGATCGACACGACGCCGAGGTCGCGCAGGATCTGGGCGCCGAGGCCGACCTCGCGCCACTGGCGCACGCGCTGCGCCTCGGCGCCTTCCTCGGTCCCGCCCTCCGACACGCGCTGGAGCGGCACACCCGCTGTGCCGTCGCGCAGGTAGACCAGCACGCCGCGGCCCTCGCGGGCGAAGCGGGCCATCACCGCCTCGATCTGGCGGCCGCCCTCGATCACGTCGGCGACGACGTTCGAGCGGTGCAGACGCACCAGCATGTCGCGCCCGTCGCCGATCTCGCCGTGCACGAAGGCGAATTGCTGGATCGTCTCGAAGGGCGTGGTGTAGGCGTAGCCGGTCATCGGGCCGTGCTCGGTCCTGACCGGGAACTGGCCGACCCGCTCGACGAGCTTCTCGCGGGCCTGCCGGTAGGCGATCAGGTCCGCGACCGAGACTTGGCGGAGCTTGTGCGTCTCCGCGAAGGCCGTGATCTGCGGCCCCTTCATCACCGTGCCGTCGTCGTTGGCGAGCTCGCAGATCACGCCGACCGGCGGGAGCTTGGCGAGCCGGCAGAGATCGACCGCGGCCTCGGTGTGCCCTGAGCGCATCAGCACCCCGCCGTCGCGGGCGATCAAGGGGAAGACGTGGCCGGGGCGCACGAAATCGCCCGCGCCCATGTTGCCGTTGGCGAGCGCCCGGACCGTGTTGCAGCGCTGCTCGGCCGAGATGCCGGTGGTCAGCCCGTGCTTGACGTCGACCGTCACCGTGAAGGCGGTGCCGAGCGGCGCGTCGTTGGCCGCCACCATCGGGGCGAGGTGGAGGCGGCGCGCCTCCGCGAGCGTCACCGGCGCGCAGACGATGCCGCAGGTGTTGCGGATGATGAAGGCCATCTTCTCCGGCGTGCAGAGCGAGGCCGCGACGACGAGATCGCCCTCGTTCTCGCGGTCGTCGTCGTCGGTGACGACCACGATCTCGCCGCGGGCAAAGGCCTCGATGGCCTCGGTGACGGAGTGGTGGGGCACGGGACTTCTCGGGTTTCGTGCGGGCGATCGGCTCGGCCGAAGCTTCAGCCGACCTGCCCCCTGTGGCGCAGATAGTGGTCGGCGAGCACGCAGGCCATCATGGCCTCGGCCACCGGCACGGCGCGGATGCCGACGCAGGGGTCGTGGCGGCCCTTGGTGACGATCTCGGCGTCGCGGCCCTCGCGGGTGACGGTGCGGCGCGGCGTGAGGATCGAGGAGGTCGGCTTGACCGCGAAGCGGCAGACGATGGGCTGGCCCGTGGAGAGGCCGCCCAGGATCCCGCCCGCGTGGTTGGCGAGGAAGGCCGGGCCGGCGTTGCCCGCGCGCATCTCGTCGGCGTTGTCCTCGCCGCGGAGCGCCGCGCTCGCGAAGCCGTCGCCGATCTCGACGCCCTTGACGGCGTTGATCGACATCATGGCGGCGGCCAGATCCGCGTCGAGCTTGCCGTAGAGCGGCGCGCCGAGGCCCGGGGGCACGCCCTCGGCCACCACCTCGATCACCGCGCCGATGGATGACCCGTCCTTGCGGATGCCGTCGAGATAGGTCTCGTAGAGCTTGGCGGCTTGCGGATCGGGGCAGAAGAACGGGTTGCGGGCGACCTCCTCCCAGTCCCAGCGGGCGCGGTCGATCGCGTGCGGGCCCATCTGCACCAGGGCGGCGCGGATCGTGATCCCGGGGACGACCTTGCGGGCGATGGCGCCGGCGGCCACACGCGCGGCGGTCTCGCGCGCCGAGGAGCGCCCGCCGCCACGATAGTCGCGGATGCCGTACTTGGCCTCGTAGGTGTAGTCGGCGTGGCCCGGCCGGTAGCTGTCGCGGATCTCCGAATAATCCTTCGAGCGCTGGTCGGTGTTCTCGATCACCAGCGCGATCGGCGTGCCGGTGGTGAGCTGGCGCCCCCCCGTGCGATCGTCTCCGAAGACGCCCGAGAGGATCTTCACCGCGTCGGGCTCGCGCCGCTGCGTGGTGAAGCGCGACTGGCCGGGCTTGCGCCGGTCGAGCTCCGCCTGGATCTCGGCGGCCTCCAGCGGCAGGCCGGGCGGGCAACCGTCCACCACGCAGCCGAGCGCCACCCCGTGGCTCTCGCCGAAGGTGGTGACGCGGAACAGGTGGCCGAAGGTGTTGTGGGACATGGTGGCCGTGCTCTAGCGCGGCTTGGCGCGACCCACAAATCCGCCGACGACAGGGCCGACCCGCGCATCCGTCCGGACCGTGTCGCCGGACGCGGTGCGCGTTGTCCGCGACCGCCGTCTCTGGATTTCGCCGGCGCTCCGCGGCAGAGCGTCGGGCCGGGCGCTGAACCGGGTGAGCCGGCACGGTCCGACAGGGGGAGCTGACGCGATGGCGGTCCGGGACGTTCTGGCGGCGCTGCTCGTCGCCCTGCTGCTCGGCCTTGCCTTCGTGGCGATCAAGGTCGGCCTCGAGACCCTGCCGCCCCTGCTGCTCACGGCGCTCCGCTTCCTGTTCGCCGCGTTCCCGGCGGTCCTCTTCGTCCGGCCGCCCCGTGCACCGGCCCGCCTCGTGCTGGCCTTCGGCCTCTTCCACGGCGTCGCCCTGTTCGGGCTGATGTTCCTGGCCATCGCGCTCGGGATGCCGGCCGGCCTCTCCTCCCTGGTCGTCCAGGTCCAGGTGTTCTTCACGATCGGCCTCGCTTTCGCGCTCTTCCGCGAGCGGCCGGGCGGCCTGCAGGTCGTCGGCGGGGCGGTGGCCGCCTGCGGCGTCGCGATCATCGCGGCGTGGCAGGCGCAAAGCGCCGCCCTGCTGCCCCTCCTCATGGTCCTCGCCGCCGCCCTGGCCTGGGCGGCCGCGAACCTCGTCGTGAAGGCGGCCGGCGCCATCGACATGCTGGCCTTCATGGTCTGGGCGAGCCTTGCCGCGACGCCGCCGCTCCTTCTCCTGTCGCTGGTGTTCGAGGGGCCGGCGGCGGCGGCGCACGGGCTCGCGCGGGCCGATTGGCGCACGGGCGC
>NZ_LSIX01001122.1:0-3306 GCF_001556475.1 Methylobacterium sp. CCH5-D2
ACCCCTCACCCGGCTTTCTGCGAAAGCAGACCTCTCCCTACAGGAGAGGGGACCCACGCCTCGCTCGGAAATCGTCCGCTGCGCTCACGAGAGTACGGCAGCGCATCACATCCTCAGCGCGGCGGGATCGAGTAGGTGCCGGTGGCGTGGCAGACGATGTCGTCGCCGCCGCCCGCGGCGGTGATCGCGACCTCGCCGACCGCGAGCCGGCGGCCGAGCTTCATCAGCCGGGCCTCGGCGAGGAGGTCGCCCAAGGCGGGCTTCCGCAGGAAGTTGAAGTTCAGGCTCGTCGTCACCGCGAGCGCCACCGGGCCGATATTGGCCAGGATCGCCGCGTAGAGCGCGTAATCGGCCAGCGCCATCATGGCAGGCCCCGAGACGGTGGCGCCGGGACGCAGGAAACGCTCGTGCGCCTCGAGCCGCATCCGGGCGCCGAGCGGCGCGACGGCTTCGAGATGGTAGGCCCGTCCCCCCGCCTGCATCTGCGGGAACTCGCGGTCGAGGAAGTCCCGCGTCTCCGCGAGGGTCAGGACGGTCGTGCTCATGGCCCCATGCAGCACGGGCGCGGGTGGCGGGCAAGGGTATGAGGCGCCGTCAGCTTCGCCGGCATCGATGGATGAAACACCGCCCTTCTCCCGGACGCCCGGAGCGCCACCAGCATACTGCCAACTCCCGATCTAGAAAAAAATCGGCCGGGCGCTGGCGTGGTGCTCGGCCAGCACCGTGCCGCTGGCGGGGTCGATCTCCTTGAGCACCACGTCGTAGCCCCAGAGGTCGGCCAGATGCTGGAGCACGCGGTTCGCGTCCTCCTTCTGGAGCGTGATGCGGTTCAGCGCCTTGTGGTGCAGGATCAGCCGGCGGTCGCCCTCCAGGTCCACGTCCACCACCTCGATGTCGGGATCGAGCCACGCGACGTCGTACTGGCGGGCGAAGGAGCGGCGCATCTTGCGGTAGCCGCGCTCGTCGTGGATCGCCGCGACGCGCAGTTCCGGCTCGTCGGGATCGTCCACCACATGGAACAGGCGCAGGTCCCGCATCAGCTTCGGGGAGAGGAACTGCGCGATGAAGCTCTCGTCGCGGTAGTTCTCCCAGACGTCGCGCAGCACGGCCATCGCGTCGCCGGTGCCGGCGATCTCGGGGAACCAGTCGCGGTCCTCGGCGGTCGGCTGCTCCACGATGCGCTGGATGTCCTGCATCATCGCGAAGCCGATCGCGTAGGGGTTGTGACCGCCGTAGGAGCGATCGTCGTAGGTCGGCTGGCGGATGACGTTGGTGTGCGACTGCAGGAACTCCAGATAGGCCGCCTCTCCGATCTGCCCCCGCTGCGAGAGCGCGTTCATGATGCGGTAATGGACGTAGGTGGCGCAGCCCTCGTTCATCACCTTGGTCTGGCGCTGCGGGTAGAAGTACTGCGCCACGAGGCGCACGATGCGCAGGATCTCGCGCTGCCAGGGCCGCAGGCGCGGGGCGACCTTCTCCAGGAAGTAGAGGATGTTCTCCTGGGGCAGTTCCAAGAGCGCCCGCCTGCGCTCGGCGGCCGCGTCCGTGCGCGCCGCGCCGGGCTTGGCCGGCAGCGTGCGCCAGAGGTCGTTGTAGATCTGCTCGCCGTGCTCGACGCGCTCGCGCTCGCGGCGCTGCTCGGAGGCGAGGTCGGGGCGCTTCTTGCGCGGGTAGCGGTGCACGCCCTGGCTCATCAGGGCGTGGGCGGCGTCCAGCACCTGCTCGACCGCCTGATGGCCGTGGCGCTCCTCGCAGCGCGCGATGAAGCCCTTGGCGAAGTCGAGATAGTCGAGGATGCCCTCAGCGTCGGTCCACTGCTTGAACAGGTAGTTGTTCTTGAAGAAGTGGTTGTGGCCGAAGGCGGCGTGGGCGATCACCAGCGTCTGCATGGTCGCCGTGTTCTCCTCCATCACGTAGGAGATGCACGGGTCGGAGTTGATGACGATCTCGTAGGCCAGTCCCATCAGGCCGCGGCGGTAGCCCGCCTCGTGCTGGGCGAAGTGCTTGCCGAAGGACCAGTGCTTGTAAAACAGCGGCATGCCGATCGAGGCGTAGGCGTCGAGCATCTGCTCGGCCGTGATGATCTCGATCTGGTTCGGGTACCAGGAGAGGCCGAGTTCCGGCCCCGCCACGGCCTCGCAGGCGTCGTGGATGCGCCGGATGGTCTCGAAGTCCCAGTCGTTGCCCGAGAACAGCAGCTCGCCGGGCTTCGGCGGCTGGATCCTGGGGCGGCTCAGGCTGGTCACCATCCGGCCAATCTCCTCGCTGTCCACTCCCCTCCCCGCGCGGGAAGGAGCCTCACGCCTCCGCCTTCGCGTCCTTGCGGCCGAACAGCTCGCGGAACACGGGGTAGATCTCGCGGCGGTGGTTCACCTTGCGCATGGCGATGGCGCCGCCGGACTTGGCGACGGCCTCGTAGGTGCGCCAGAGCGTGGTGCGGTGCTCGACGAAGCCGGCCCGCGGCCCGTTCTCGTCGCCGACCTCCAGATAGGCGAAGTGCTGGCAGGCCGGCAGGATGTGGGCGCGCAGCAATTCCGTGGCGGTCGGCCCGTCGGAGGAGACGTTGTCGCCGTCGGACGCCTGCGCCGCGTAGATGTTCCAGTCGTTCGGATCGTAGCGCTCGGAGATCACCCGCTTCATCTCGACGAGCGCCGAGGAGACCAGCGTGCCGCCGGTCTCGCGCGAGCCGAAGAAGGTCTCCTCGTCCACCTCCGTCGCCCGGTCGGTGTGGCGGATGAACACGATCTCGACGTGCCGGTAGCGGCGCGTGAGGAAGATGTGGAGCAGGATGTAGAACCTTTTGGCGAGGTCCTTCATGTGCTCGGTCATCGAGCCGGAGACGTCCATCAGGCAGAACATCACGGCCTGGGCGATCGGTTTCGGGTAGGGCTCGAAGCGGCGGAAGCGCAGGTCGATCGGATCGACGTAGGGGATGCGCTTCGAGCGCTCGCGAAGCAGCGTCAGCGCCTGGACGAGGTCGGCCCGCTCGGGCGCCTCCTCGGGCAGGGCGTCGATGCGGGCCTCGAGCGCCGCGATCTCGTCGGGCTTCGGGCGCTTGAGCGCGATGCGGCGGGACATGGAGTTCCGCAGCGTCCGGCCCAGCGCGAGGTTGGCGGGCGAGCCCGTCACCGTGTAGCCGGCCCGGCGCATGCCCTCCGTCTCGACCACAGCGAGGCGGCGCTTGGCGAGATCCGGGAGTTCGAGGTCCTCGAGGAAGAGTTCCAGAAACTCCTCGCGGGTCAGCACGAAGCGGAAGGCGTCCTCGCTGTTCTCGCCGCCCTCCCCGCCCTCGCCGGAGCCGCGCCC
>NZ_LSIX01001123.1:0-633 GCF_001556475.1 Methylobacterium sp. CCH5-D2
GGGGTGGCGCACGACTTCAACAACCTGCTGACCATCATCCGCTCCTCGGTCGAGTTCCTGCGCCGGCCCGACCTTCCGGAGGTGCGCAAGGCGCGCTACCTCGACGCGGTGTCCGACACGGTCGATCGGGCCGCCAAGCTCACCGGCCAGCTTCTGGCCTTCGCCCGCCGCCAGGCCCTCAAGCCCGAGATCTTCGACGCGGGCGCCCGCCTGCAGGCCATCGCCGAGATGCTCGACCAGATCATGGGCGCGCGCATCCGGGTCGGGGCCGAGCTGCCCGAGAGCCCGTGCTTCGTGCGCGCCGACGCCAGCCAGTTCGAGACGGCGCTGGTCAACATGGCGGTCAACGCGCGCGACGCCATGGACGGGGAGGGCCGCCTCACCCTGCGGCTCTCGGGCGGGCGGGCGCTGCCGCCGATCCGCGGGCACGCGGCCAATGCCGGTCCGTTCGCGGCGGTGTCGGTGAGCGACACCGGCTCGGGGATCGCCGAGGCCGACCTGGCGCGGATCTTCGAGCCGTTCTTCACCACCAAGGAGGTGGGCAAGGGCACGGGTCTGGGTCTGAGCCAGGTGATCGGGTTCGCCAAGCAGTCGGGCGGGGACGTGGCGGTGGCGAGCGCGCCGGGCCTGACC
>NZ_LSIX01001124.1:0-11475 GCF_001556475.1 Methylobacterium sp. CCH5-D2
ACAGAAACGGACGCGTCATCGACCTCGGATCCCGTGGGGCGCCCCCTCGCGGCGCGCGGTCCCTGCCTCGCCATCAAATGCGATGCCCGCAAGGCGGTGCCGGGTCGGGCCCTCTGGGAAGCGGGGACGGGGCGGGATTTCCGCCGGACTGTGGCGCCCCGGTCGCACCCGCGCGTCTCGAGCAGGTCCGAGACGAAACGGCCTGGATGCCGCCACCCCGGCCGCCGGGAGCCAACAGGGTCGTGGATCCCAAAGGTCGAGACCTTTGGCGGGTGCAGGGTGGAACCCTGCATTTGGAACCTCCACCCCGGCTTTGCCGGGTCGGCGATCCCAAGCCAGGGGCTTCGCGCCCCTGGACCTCGCCCAAGGGGCTCGCCCCTTGGGGATCCCGGGACCTAGACCGCGCGCTCGACCATCATCTTCTTGATCTCGGCGATGGCCTTGGCCGGGTTCAGGTTCTTCGGGCAGGTGTTGGCGCAGTTCATGATCGTGTGGCAGCGGTAGAGCCGGAACGGGTCGTGCAGGCTGTCGAGCCGGTCGCCGGTGTTCTCGTCGCGCGAGTCGATCAGCCAGCGATAGGCCTGCAGCAGGGCCGCCGGGCCGAGGAAGCGGTCGCCGTTCCACCAGTAGCTCGGGCAGCTCGTGGTGCAGCAGGCGCACAGGATGCACTCGTAGAGGCCGTCGAGACGGGCGCGGTCCTCCGGCGTCTGGCGCCACTCCTTCTCGGGGGCGGGCGTCTCGGTCTGGAGCCAGGGCTCGATCGCGGCGTGCTGGGCGAAGAAGTTGGTCAGGTCCGGGACCAGATCCTTCAGCACCGGCATGTGCGGGAGGGGATAGATCCGCACCGCGCCGTCCTTGTCCTTGCGGGTGAGGATCGGCAGGGCGTTGTCGGGGCTCTTGCACTCGTCGATGCCCATCGTGCAGGCCAGCGTGTTCTGGCCCTCGATGTTCATCGCGCAGGAGCCGCAGATGCCCTCGCGGCAGGAGCGACGGAAGACCAGCGTCGAGTCGACCTTGTTCTTGATCCACAAGAGCGCGTCGAGCACCATCGGCCCGCAATCGTCGCGGTCGACCTGATAGGTGTCGATCCGCGGGTTGGCGCCGTCGTCCGGGTTCCAGCGGTAGATGCGGAAGGTCTGCAGGTTCTTCGCCCCGGCCGGCGCCGGCCAGGACTTGCCCTCGCGGACCTGCGAGTTCTTGGGGAGTGCGAACTGAGCCATAATTCTGCTTTCAGCGAAGACGGTCAGAGAGACGTGTCGGAGGCGAGGACGCGAACCCGCACGCGGTCGTCCTCGATCGTAACGATGGCGCCCGTGCCGAGCGGGGCCTGATGTTCGGTGATCACGCGCACTACCAGGGGCAGGTGGCGTTCCATCTCCACCCGACCGCAGCGGATCTGGATGACGCTTGGCGCGATCAGCGCCTGCCGCGTCAACGCCGCGCCGAAATCGAGATCGCGGGTGAGCACGACCGCGTCGTTCGCGCGCGCCCACGCCATGATCGCGTCATCGGCAGCATCCTGTGGGCCGAGCGCACTCCAATGGACGGCATCGACCCCCTTCCCGTGCAAGCCGGCGATCCAGGCGACCGACAGGTTCATGTCAACGACGAGTTTCATTCTGCCGCAGCCAGCGCGACATCGCGGAAACTCGCCAGCGAGGCTCCGAAGCGGAGCGCTTCGAGAATGTCCTCACGCTCCAGATACGGGTACCCGGCGAGCAGTTCGTCGACCGTCGTTCCGCCGCCCAACTCGCCGAGGATCATACTCACGGTCACGCGCATGCCGCGAATGCAGGGCTTGCCCCCCATGACGGCGGGGTCGACCGAGATCCGGGGGAAGCTCTGGAAGGTATGCATCATGACAGACCTCCTCGACGCGGCACGTGGGCGGAAGCGCTACGGGTGCGTCGCGCGAACCAGGAACGATTCGCGCGACGCGGTCATAAAAATCAATACACGCGCGCCTTCGGCTCGATGTACTGGATCTCGTTCGACATCGTGTAGGTGTGGACCGGGCGGTAATCGATCGTGGTCCGGTGCGCGCTCTCGTCGAGCCAGGAGAGGGTGTGCTTCATCCACTCCTTGTCGTCGCGGTCCGGGAAATCCTCGCGGGCATGCGCCCCGCGCGATTCCTTGCGGTTGGCGGCCGATTCCATCGTCACCACCGCCTGGCCGATCAGGTTGTCGAACTCCAGGGTCTCGAGGAGGTCGGTGTTCCAGACGAGCGAGCGATCGGTGATCTTCACGTCGGCGGCCGCGTGCCAGACCTTGTTGATCAGGCCGCGCCCCTCCTCCAGCACCTCGCCGGTGCGGAAGACCGCGCAGTTGTTCTGCATCGTCTTCTGCATCTCCAGGCGCAGCTCCGCGGTGGGCGTCGCGCCGTCGGCGTAGCGGAAGCGGTCGAGCCGGCTGAGCGCCTTGTCGGTCGCCTCCTTCGGCGCGTCCGGGATCCGGCCGTTGGCCTCGACGATGTCGGCGCAGCGCAGGCCAGCCGCGCGGCCGAACACCACGAGGTCGATCAGCGAGTTCGAGCCGAGGCGGTTGGCGCCGTGCACCGAGACGCAGGCCGCCTCGCCGATCGCCATCAGGCCCGGCACGACGGTGTCCGGGTCGCCGTTCTTAAGGGTCAGCACCTCGCCGTGATAGTTCGTCGGGATGCCGCCCATGTTGTAGTGCACGGTCGGCAGGACCGGGATCGGCTCCTTCGTCACGTCCACGCCCGCGAAGATCTTGGCGCTCTCCGAGATGCCCGGCAGGCGCTCGTGCAGGATCTTCGGGTCGAGGTGGTCGAGGTGGAGGAAGATGTGATCCCCGCCCTTGCCGACGCCGCGGCCGGCCCGGATCTCCATGGTCATCGAGCGCGAGACCACGTCGCGCGAGGCGAGGTCCTTGGCGGACGGCGCGTAGCGCTCCATGAAGCGCTCGCCCTCGGAGTTCGTCAGGTAGCCGCCCTCGCCGCGCGCGCCCTCCGTGATGAGGCAGCCCGCGCCGTAGATGCCGGTCGGGTGGAACTGCACGAATTCCATGTCCTGCAGCGGCAGGCCGGCGCGCAGTACCATGCCGCCGCCGTCGCCCGTGCAGGTATGGGCCGAGGTCGCCGAGAAGTAGGCGCGGCCGTAGCCGCCGGTCGCCAGGATGGTCATCGCGGCGCGGAAGCGGTGGATCTCGCCGGTGGCCTGATCCATCGCGATGACGCCGCGGCAGCGGCCGTCCTCGTCCATCATCAGGTCGAGGGCGAAGTACTCGATGAAGAAGTTGGTCTGGTTCTTCACCGCCTGCCCGTAGAGGGTGTGCAGCATGGCGTGGCCGGTGCGGTCGGCCGCCGCGCAGGTGCGCTGGGCGGTGCCCTTGCCGTAATCGGTGGTCATGCCGCCGAAGGGCCGCTGGTAGATCTTGCCTTCCTCGGTCCGCGAGAACGGCACGCCCCAATGCTCGAGCTCGTACACCGCCGCCGGGGCGTTGCGCACGAGGTACTCGATCGCGTCCTGGTCGCCGAGCCAGTCCGACCCCTTCACGGTGTCGTACATGTGCCAGCGCCAGTCGTCCGGGCCCATGTTGCCGAGCGAGGCCGAGATGCCGCCCTGCGCCGCCACGGTGTGCGAGCGGGTCGGGAAGACCTTGGAGATGCAGGCGGTGCGCAGGCCGGCTTGGCTGCAGCCGACGGTGGCGCGAAGCCCCGCGCCGCCGGCCCCGACGACGACGACGTCGAAGCTGTGGTCGTTGATGGTGTAGGCGGGCTGCGACCCGTTGGTGCCGTTGGCGGCCATGGAAGAGCTCCTGTCGTTCGGGTCAGACGAGGCGGCCCAGCCCCACGCGCAGGATCGCGTAGAAGCAGGCCACGGCGACGACGACCGTGTAGATGGTGTTGGCGAACAGAGCGGTGACGCGCAGCGCCTTGTCGTGGACGTAGTCCTCGATGATCACCTGCATGCCGACGCGCATGTGCAGCGTGACCGAGAGGACGGTGAGGATCAGGACGATCGCCACGAGCGGGTGCCCGATCAGCGCCACCGCCTCCGGGTAGGGGCGGCCGGCCATCATCGCCACGATGATCACGAAACCGATGATCAGCGGAGGGTTGGCGGCGGCGGTGAGGCGCTGGAACCACCAGTGGTCGGCCCCGTGCCCGGAGGCGCCGAGGCCGCGCACGCGGGCGCGCGGGGTGCGGATAGAGACGTTCGTGTCCTGGCGGTTGTCGGCCATCTCTGCCTCCGTCAGCGCAGCGTCAGGGCGGCGGCCCAGATCACGAGAGTGAGGGCCACCGAGCCGATCAGCGTGAAGCGCGACAGGTTCATGCGGGTGGTGCGGTCGAGGCCGACGCCGAAATCCCAGACGAAGTGGCGCAGGCCCCCCAGCATGTGGTGCATCAGGATCCAGGTGTAGCCGAACAGCACGATCCGCCCGATCCACGAGCCGAAGAACCACGCCACCCAGCCGTAGGCCGCCGGGCCGGAGGCGAGGGCCACCAGCCAGATCGCGACCAGCGCCGTGCCGCCGTAGAGGGCGGTGCCGGTGATGCGGTGGGCCACCGACATCGCCATCGTCCAGGTCACGCGGTAGATCTGGAGGTGCGGCGAGAGGGGTTGGGCCGTGGTCGGCCGGGCGGTGGGTGCCATCGTGTCGGGCCTCGCAGTTGCGAACTGAAGCGTCTCTAAACTGGTAGGGCTAGGCCGCCGAGGGGCAAGCCGCAATGCGGCATGAACGATCCGGCGGATCTGTCACGCTTATGATTCTGAATACGATTTCTTCGTACTCGCCCCTGCGCCCGCCTCATGGCAGCCACCCGAGCGCGCGCCACCAGAGGTAGTTCAACGGCGCTGCAACAACGAGTGATGCGGTGCCGAAGGCGACGGTGAGGCGGGTGGCGTCCCGCAGGGACACGCCGCCCAGCTCGCGCGCGAACACGATCGGCGGCGCTTGGTAGGGGAAGAACACGGTACTGTAGCCCACGACCTGAATCATCACCACGGTCAACGCGGGCAGCCCGCTTCCCGTCGCCATCTCGCCGGCGAGGGCCGTGTAGAGCGCGGGCGCGCCGTTGGCGGTGACGAGGAGCGTCAGCGCGGTGGCGATGCCGGTGAGCACGGCGTAGTTCTGGGCGTCGGCGCCCGGCTCCAGGGGGGCGACGGCGAGCAGGGCGTGGCCGAGGCGGGCGCCGAGCCCGGTCTCGTTGACGAGCGCCACGAGGCCGAGCAGGGCCGCGATGTAGAAGCAGGTGCGCAGCGAGACCTGCCCGAAGGCGTCGGCCGGGATCACGCCCACGCGCGGCATGATGCAGAGCGCGGCGGCCGCGAGCCCGATCCAGGCCGGGGCGATGCCGTGCAGGCTGTCGGTCGCCCAGAGCGCCAGGGTCGCGACGAGGAGTGCGGCGAGCCGCCGTTCCGCGCCCGAGAGCGGGGCCGTGGCGGCGGCGCCGTCGCGCCGGGGCTCCAGCCGGTCGGGGAAGAGGCGCACGACGAGGAGCGTCAGGAGGCCGCCCTTCGCGACCGCCAGGACCGGGCCGTGCAGCCAGAGATAGGGCAGGTAGGAGAGATGCAGCCCGAGCAGGCTCTCGGCGGCGCCCGCCATGACGAGGTTCGGCACGTTGGCGGGCAGGATCGCGGCCGAGAGGTTGGGCGTCGCCACGCCCACGGCCAGCACGGCGGCGGCCCGTCCCGGCCGCCCGGGGCCGAGGCCGAACCGGTCGCACAGCGCCAGCGTCACCGGGATCATCAGGGCGATGCGCCCGAGATTGGAGGGCATCACGAAGGCGAGGGCGACGCTGAAGGCGACGAGTCCGCCGATGAAGCGCGGGTAGGAGCCGCCGAGCCGGCCGGAGAGCCCCTGCGCCAGGCGCGCCCCGAGCCCGGTGCGGGTCATCGCCTGCCCCACCACCATGCCGGCGAGCACCAGCCAGAAGGCGGAGGCCGCAAACCCCGAGAACACGGTGGCGGGCGCCCCGAGCTTCAGGAGCATCGCCAGCGCGAAGAAGACGAGGACCGTGACGATCTCGGGGATCAGCGCGGTCGCCCACAGGCCCATGCAGAGCACGAGCAGGGCGCCGGTCGCCCAGATGGCCGCCTCTCCGTGCATGGATGAACCCCCGTTCGAGGCCGGCAGCATTCTGCCGGTCTGGAACCGTTCGCAATTCGGGACTCGTTGACGGAGCCTTCGTGGAAGGCGAAGGCAAGGGCTCGGAAATCCCCCGCAGAGTGAGGAGGGAGAGCGACGCGCTTCGCCCCTCACGGATGCTGGAGCCACGATGATGCGCTTCGACCTCGTCGATCTCTCGCTGTTCCGCCACGTGGTCGAGGCCGGCTCGATCACGCACGGGGCGGCGTGGGCGCATCTCGCACTCGCCGCCGCCTCGACACGGATCCGCGGGTTGGAGGAGAGCCTCGGCGCCGCCCTCCTCACCCGCAGCCGCCTCGGCGCCAGCCCGACGCCGGCGGGGCGGGCGCTTCTCGCCCACGCCCGTACGATCCTGGCGGCGGTCGAGCGGATGCAGACCGAGCTCTCGGCCTTCTCCGGCGGCACGGTCGGGCAGATTCGGGTGGTGGCGAACACCAACGCGCTGACCGAGTTCCTGCCGGAGGCCCTCTCGGCCTATCTGGCGGCGCATCCCGGCGTCAGCGTCGACATCGACGAGCACACCTCGGACGAGATCGTCGGGCTGGTGGCCGAGGGCGCGGCCGATCTCGGCATCCTCTCCGGCACGGTCGACACGGCTGCGCTGCAGACCTTCCCGTTCCGGCAGGACCGCTTCGTGGTGGCGGCGGCGAGCGGCCACCCGCTGGCGGGGCGGGAGGCCGTGTCCTTCGCGCAGGTGCTGGAGCACGATCTCGTCGGTCTCGACCGGGCGAGCGCCATCACGCGCTTCCTCGCCGAGCGCGCGGCGCGGATCGGACGCCCGATGCGGCTGCGGGTCCAGTTGCGGGGCTTCGATGCGGTCTGCCGGCTGGCCGACGCCCGGGTGGGGCTCGGCATCGTGCCGGAGAGCACGGCGCGCCGCGCCGCCCGCGGGCTCGACATCGCCGTGGTGCCGCTGACCGATCCCTGGGCCAGCCGCGACCTCACCTTGTGCCTGCGCGACCTTGCGGCGCTTCCGGCCTTCGCGCAGGCCTTCGTGGCGCATCTGCGGGCCTGACGCGGGGGGCGGCTTGGCGTAGCCTCTCGCCTTTCGGATGGAGCGAGAGGAGCGGGCTGGCGTGATCGCGACGGTGGATTCGGTGGCCCCGCGGCGCGGGGCGGCGCTGCTCCTCGAGGTGCTGCGCTCGGAGGGCGTGCGCTACATCTTCGGCAATCCGGGCACCACGGAGCTGCCCCTCATCGACGCGCTCACCGAGACGCCGGACATCGCCTACGTGCTGGCCCTGCAGGAGGCGAGCGCGGTCGCGATGGCGGACGGCTACGCGCAGGGCGCGCGGCGCCCGGCCTTCCTCAACCTGCACACGGCGGGCGGGCTCGGGCACGGCTTCGGCAACCTGATCAACTCGCACGTCTCGGGCACGCCGCTGGTGGTGACGGCGGGCCAGCAGGATTCGCGGCACGCCATCACCGACCCGCTGCTCTCGGGGGACCTCGTCGCCATCGCGACGCCCGCGGTGAAATGGGCGCGCGAGGTGACGAACGCCGACCAGCTCGCGATCCTGCTGCGGCGCGCCTTCCACGACTGCAACGCCGCGCCCTCCGGCCCCGTCTTCCTGTCGCTGCCGATGGACGTGATGGAGGCGATGACGGCGGCGCCCGCGGGCGCGGTCTCGACCATCGACCGCTGCGCCACGGCGGGCTCGCTCGACCGCCTGGCCGACCACCTCGCGGCGGTGCCGCCCGGCCGGTTGGCGCTGATCGCGGGCGACGAGATCGATTCGAGCGACGCCTCGTCCCAGGCGGTGGCGCTGGCCGACCGCCTCGGCGCTCCCGTCTACGGCTCGTCCTGGCCGGCCCACATCCCCTTCCCGACGGCGCACCCGCTCTGGGCCGGAAACCTGCCGACCAAGGCGACGGAGATCGCAGAGATCCTGGGAGGTTACGACGCAGTCTTCGCGCTGGGTGGCAAGTCGTTGATCACGGTCTTGTACACCGAGGGCTCGGCGGTGCCGGCCTCGACGCAAGTGTTCCAGCTCTCGGCGGACGTGCGCGACCTCGGTCGCACCTATACCACGACGCTCTCGATGGTCGGCGACATCCGCGCCTCGCTCGACGCGCTGCTGCCGCTGCTGGAGCCCCGCCTCGCGCCCCAGGCGGAGGCCTACGCGAAGCTGCGTGCGCGGGCGGCGGAGGCGCGGGTGGCCCGGCGCGCCCGGCTCGCGGAGGCGGCGGATGCCGCCTTCGCCGACCCGGTGATCGCGCCGCTGGTCGCGGCCCGCGAGGTGGCGCGCGCGGTCGGTCACGATGTCGCGATCGTGGACGAGGCGCCCGCGACGCTCACCCACCTGCGCACCTTCCTCGACAGCCCGAACACCCACCAGTACGCGGCCATGCGCGGCGGCGTGCTCGGCTGGGGCATGCCGGCCGCGGTCGGCTTCTCGCTCGGCCTCGACCGCGCGCCCGTGGTCTGCGTGGTCGGGGACGGGGCCGCGATGTACTCGCCCCAGGCGCTCTGGACGGCGGCGCACGAGCGCCTGCCGGTCACCTTCGTGGTGATCAACAACGCCGAGTACAACATCCTGAAGCGGTTCATGAAAACGCAGACCCACTACGCCTCCGTGCGGGCCAACCGCTTCATCGCGATGGACCTCGTCGATCCGCGCATCGACTTCCCGTCCCTGGCCGCCTCGATGGGCGTGCCGGCCCGGCGGATCGAGCGGGCCGGCGACATCGCGCCCGCGATCGAGGCGGGGATCCGCTCAGGGAAACCGAACCTCGTGGAGGTGGTGGTTCAGGCGACGTGATACGGTTACCGTTCGATCGCCTCAGCGCGCACGGGTCCCCCCCTCTCCCCGCGCGCGGGGAGAGGGGAAGCGCGGCATCTTAAAGCGGTAGGAGAGGATGTTTGCTGGGTGGATCAAGCACTTGATGCTTGATCCTCGCAAGGTGCGTGAGACTGTGCGCTGTCCGGCCCTGGCCGCTGGGCGTTCCAGATCGCTTCGAGCAGTTCCAGCGCGTCCTCGGTGTACGCGATGTCCCCGGTCCAGTAGCGGACGAGGACGTCGAGGTTCTTCTCGACCCAGGCTTCCTGGGCCCGCTCCTCGCCCGGGCCCAGGCGATGCCCGTCCACGAACCGGTAGGGCCGGAGCGCGTAGGATCCCATCTGGGCGTTGCGCACCTTCGGGTTGGGCGAGACCTTCACGCGGACGTCGTGCTGGGCGCCGTCGCGCTGCGAGATGAAGACGATGAAGGGCAGGCCCGTTCTCTGAGACCGCAGATTGGCCATGCCGAACGTCGCCTGCCCCTGAGGCTCGTCGGTGTGGCGGGTGCTCCGGAAATTCATCCCGGCCTCCTCGATCCGCCGCCGTCTGAGCCGGAATGGTGCGCCGCCCCGTTCTAGAAATCCAGGTCCGCGTAGTGCGGCGCGGGCGGCATGCCCGGCACACGGTCGGCGAGCAGGCTGCGGAACGAGGGCCGCGACTTCACCCGCGCGTACCAGTCCCGCGCCGTCTCATCGTCGTCCCAGGGCACGTCGCCGAGATAGTCCACGCAGGAGAGATGCGCCGCCGCGGCCAGATCCGCGTAGGTGAGGTGGTCGCCCGCGATCCAGCGACGCCGGGCCATCAGGTAGCCGATGTACTTGAGGTGGTAGCCCACGTTGATCCGCGCCGCCCGGATCGCGTTCATGTCCGGCGCCCCGCCCCCGTCGCGGCTCGACATGAAGCGCTTCGAGATCTTCTCGGTGACGAGGTAGCCCGTCACCTCGGCGTCGAACTTCACAAGGAACCATTCGAGCAGGCGGCGCACCTCGACCCGGTCGGCGGTCGCCTCCGGCATCATCCGCCGGCCGGTCAGGCCGAGGCCCCGGGTCTCGTCGAGATACTCGGCGATGATCCCGGCGCCCGGCACCACGAGGCCGCCCTGCTCCAGCAGCACCGGCGTCTGGCCGGCCGGGTTGAGCATCAGGAACTCGTCCCGCCGCTCCCAGGGCTTCTCCTCGGCGAGCACCGGCTCCATGCCCATCTCGGCGAGCACGAGCCGGATGAAGCGGGAATTGGCGCAGAAGGGAAAGTGATAGAGCGTCGCCATCGAGGCCGTTCGAAACGGGCGGGGTGCCGGCCGGACGCACCGCAGGAAAACTTCGCGGGACCGGGCAGGAGGATGAGATATGTCCCGATCGTTGCCGACCCCTTAACACGCCGGCCTCTCTCCGGTAACTGCCCGTCAACCTTGGCGGCCGTTCGCTGGGTCTTGCGTTCCCTGGATCTTGGCGGCCGCCCACTCTTTCGGGCTATGCGGGCCCGCTCACCGGACAATCGAGGCGGACAGACATGGATGCGATGAGCATCGCGAAGGCGGTCGTGCTCGCGGTCGTCGAGGGCGCCACCGAGTTCATCCCGGTCTCCTCCACCGGCCACCAGCTCCTCGTCGGGCACTTCATCGGCTTCCACTCGCCCAACAACACCTTCGAGGTGCTGATCCAGCTCGGCGCCATCCTGGCGATCCTGGCCGTGTATTTCCGGCGGCTGCTCGCCATCGCGACCGCCCTGCCCCGCGACCCGAACGCGCGCCGCTTCGTGCTGGCGATCCTGCTGGCCTTCCTGCCGGCGGCGATCATCGGCGGCCTCTTCTCGAAGCTGATCAAGGCCTACCTGTTCAACCCCTGGATCGTCTGCGCCACCCTGGTGGCGGGCGGCCTCGTGCTGCTCGTCCTCGACGACACCGAGCTGGAGGTGAAGAAGACCGACGTCTACGATTTCAGCCTGCCCATGGCGCTGAAGATCGGCGTGTTCCAGTGCCTCGCCATGATCCCGGGCGTGTCGCGCTCGGGCGCCACCATCGTGGGCGCGATGCTGATGGGCGCCGACAAGCGCTCGGCCACCGAGTTCTCGTTCTACCTCGCCATGCCGACCATGGCGGGCGCCTTCGCCAAGGACCTGCTCGACAACTACAAGAACCTCAACGCCGACGACACGGGCCTGATCGTGATCGGCTTCGTGGTGGCCTTCTTCGCGGCGCTGATCGTGGTGCGCACCGTCCTCGACTACGTCGCGCGGCACGGCTTCTGGCTGTTCGCGTGGTGGCGCATCATCGTGGGCGCGCTGGGCTTTGCGGGGCTCATCATCCTGGGTTGAGACCATTTGCACGGGCTCGGCCGATCGGGCGATTGCCACGCTTGTCCCGGTATGCGAGGGCAGGTGACGAAGAACGGGCGGATGTAACCGTCCGCCCGAGGATTCGCAGGGCCCGCCGCGCATGGAAGACAGACCGCTCGCCGACCTCTTCGAGCCCGCCACCCGCGAGCGCTGGCTCGGCCTCGTCGCGGGCGTGCTCAAGGGCGCCGACTTCGAGAAGCGCCTCGTCTCGAAGACCGCCGACGGCCTGCGCATCGAGCCCCTGTACGAC
>NZ_LSIX01001125.1:0-11926 GCF_001556475.1 Methylobacterium sp. CCH5-D2
AACCGCCGCTCGGGATCGCGCCGCTTCGCGGCATCCGGCCGTCCGGGCTCCGGATCGCCTTCCGCCGACGCTCCAGGCATCCGGGACAGGGACCGCGCCTCACCGGCAGGGGCCGCGCGCCGGTCTCGCCGCGCAACCCACCCCCATCCGAGATCGCCGCGGCCCCGCTCTGGATCCGCCCCCGCGCCGAACTAGGTGCGGTGCATCGAGAGCCCGAGCAGACCCCGTTCCCATGGCCGCACGCATCGAGGATTACGCGCTCGTCGGCGACGGGCGCACCGCCGCCCTGATCAGCCGGGCCGGCAGCGTCGACTGGCTCTGCTTCCCCCGCTTCGACGCCGCCGCCCTGTTCGCGGGCCTGCTCGGCACCGAGGAGCACGGCTTCTGGCAGCTCGGGCCGGTGGCCGATCACGCCGAGACCACGCGGGCCTACAGCGACGGCACCCTGATCCTCGAGACCCGCCACCGGACCCACGAGGGCGAGGTCAAGGTCACCGACTTCATGCCGGCCGAGGACGGCTCGCACCTGATCCGCCTGGTCGAGGGCGTGAGCGGCAAGGTCGCGATGCGCACGGAACTCGCGGTCCGCTTCGATTACGGGCTCGCGGTCCCCTGGGTCTCGCGCAGCGAGCTCGACGACCTGCGCATGATCTCCGGGCCCCACAAGGTCGTGCTACGCACGAACGTGCCGACCCGCGGCTCGCACCGCCAGACCACGGTCTCCGAGTTCACCGTGCACGAGGGCGAGACCGTGCGCTTCGTGCTGAGCTACGGCCCCTCGCACGAGGACGACCCGCCGCCCATCGAGCCGCGCCGGGTGCTCGCCGCGACCAGCCGGTTCTGGCGCGACTGGTCGCACCACTGCGCCGGGGGCACGCCCTGGGACGACATCCTCAAGCGCTCGCTCCTGACGCTGAAGGCGCTGATCTACCGGCCCACCGGCGGGATCGTGGCCGCGCCCACCACCTCGCTGCCCGAGCAGCTCGGCGGCGTGCGCAACTGGGACTACCGCTTCTGCTGGCTGCGCGACTCGACCTTCACGCTGCTGGCCCTGATGGATTCCGGCTACATCGAGGAGGCCCGCGCCTGGCGCGACTGGCTGACCCGGGCGGTCGCGGGCAACCCGCAGCAGGCGCACATCCTCTACGGCATCGCGGGCGAGCGCCTGCTGCCCGAGATCGAGCTCGACTGGCTGCCGGGCTACGAGGGCGCCAAGCCCGTGCGCGTCGGCAACGCGGCGATCGAGCAGTTCCAGCTCGACGTCTACGGCGAGGTCTTCGACGCGCTCTACCAAGCGCGCCAGCGCGGCATGCCGGAGGACCGCGAGGGGTTTCGCGTCGGCCGCGCCCTGATGAACCATCTCGACCGGGTCTGGCGCGAGCCCGACGAGGGCATCTGGGAGGTGCGCGGCGGGCGCCGGCACTTCGTGCACTCGAAGGTGATGGCCTGGGTCGCCTACGACCGCGCCATCCGCAGCTGGGAGGCGATCTGCGAGTCCGGCACCGCGCTCAGCCCGAGCGGGCGCCGCCTGCCCGACCCGCCGCTGGCGGAGTGGCGCGCCACCCGCGACGAGATCCACGCCGAGGTCTGCGAGCGGGGGTTCGATAAGGAACTCAACAGCTTCGTACAGTTCTACGGCTCCAAGGACCTCGATGCGAGCCTTCTCCTGATGGCCCATATGGGCTTTCTGCCGCAGGACGACCCGCGCGTGGTCGGCACCGTCGAGGCGATCGGGAAGCACCTGATGCGCGACGGCTTCATCCTGCGCTACGAGACCCACGACCAGACGACGGACGGCCTGCCCGGCGGCGAGGGCGCCTTCCTGCCCTGCAGCTTCTGGTACGCCGACAACCTGATCGGCCTCGGGCGCCGCGCCGAGGCCCGCGCCCTGATCGAGCGCCTGATCGGGGTCTGCAACGACCTCGGTCTGGTCTCCGAGGAGTACGACGTGCAGGCCAAACGCCAGGTGGGAAACTTCCCGCAGGCGTTCACGCATGTTGCGCTCGTCAACACCATCCTCAATTACAGCCGCACGGAAGGCCCGGCCCGGGAGCGCGGCGGGGCGGACGGCGCGGGCGCGGGCGAGACGATCCCCGCAGAGGCCCGCGTCGCCGCCGCGCCCGCGCTCTAGGCGCCCCTACGATTTTGAGAGGCTGACACGATGAGCGGAGCAGACACCGTCGCCAAGACGGGCTTGAGCGAGACCGAGAAGCTGGCGGTCGACACGATCCGCACGCTGGCGATCGACGCGGTGCAGCGGGCCAATTCCGGCCATGCCGGCGCCCCGATGGCGCTGGCGCCCGTCGCCTACACCCTGTGGAACCGGTATCTCCGCTACGACCCGGCCCACCCGCACTGGCCGAACCGCGACCGCTTCGTGCTCTCGGCCGGCCACGCCTCGATGCTGCTCTACGGGCTCCTGCACCTCGCCGAGGTCGCCGAGAAGGATGGCGGGAACACCCCGGCCATCTCCCTGGATGATATCAAGAAATTCCGGCAGCTCGACAGCCGCACGCCGGGCCATCCCGAGTACCACTTCACTACCGGCGTCGAGACCACGACGGGCCCGCTCGGCCAGGGCGTGGCGAACTCGGTCGGCATGGCGATGGGCGGCCGCTTCCTCGGCGAGCGCCTGAACAAGCCGGACCTGCCGCTGTTCGACTATAACGTCTACGCGATCTGCTCGGACGGCGACCTGATGGAGGGCGTGGCCTCGGAGGCCGCCTCGATCGCCGGGCACCTGCGCCTCGCCAACCTCTGCTGGATCTACGACAACAACACCATCACCATCGAGGGCCACACCGAGCTCGCCTTCGGCGAGGAGGTGGCGACCCGCTTCCTGGCCTATGGCTGGCAGGTGCTGCGGGTGGCCGACGCCAACGACGTCCACGCGATCGCGGGCGCGCTCGAGACCTTCCTGCAGTCGAGCGACCGGCCGACGATCATCATCGTCAACTCGATCATCGGCTACGGCGCCCCGACGAAGCAGAACACCGCCAAGGCCCACTCGGACGCGCTCGGCCCCGACGAGGTCAAGGGCGCCAAGCGCGCCTACGGCTGGCCGGAGGACGCCGAGTTCCTGGTGCCGGACGGCGTCAAGGAGGTCTTCCGCGACGGGATCGGCAAGCGGGGTGCGGCCCTCTACGACCAGTGGCAGGGTTTCCTGACGGCCGCCAAGGCGGGTGACCCCGAGCACGCGGAGGCGCTCGACGCCTTCTTCGAGGGGCGGCTCCCCGAGGGCTGGGATAAGGACATCCCGGTCTTCGAGGCCGACGCCAAGGGGCTCGCCACCCGCGAATCGTCGGGCACGGTGCTCAACGCCATCGCCCAGCACGTGCCGTTCCTGCTCGGCGGCTCGGCGGATCTGGCGCCGTCCAACAAGTCGAACCTCACCTTCGCGGGCGCCGGCTCGCTGACGCCCTTCGAGCCGGGCGGGCGCAACATCCATTTCGGCGTGCGCGAGCACGCGATGGGCTCGATCGTGAACGGGCTCGGCCTCTCGGGGCTCAGGGCCTATGGCGCGACCTTCTTGGTCTTCGCCGACTACATGCGTCCGCCGATCCGGCTCTCCGCCCTGATGGAGCTGCCGATCTTCCACATCTTCACCCACGACTCGATCGGCGTGGGCGAGGACGGGCCGACCCACCAGCCCGTCGAGCAGCTTCTCTCGCTGCGCTGCATCCCGGGCCTCGTGACGATCCGCCCGGCCGACGCCAACGAGGTGGCCGAGGCCTACCGGGTGATCTTCAGCCTCAGGAACCAGCCGGCGGTGCTGGCGCTCTCGCGCCAGCCCCTGCCGACGCTCGACCGCTCGAAGTACGGGCAAGCCTCCGGCACCGCCAAGGGCGGCTACGTGCTGGCCGACAGCGAGGGCACGCCCGACGTGATCCTCATCGGCACCGGCTCGGAGGTGCAGCTCTGCGTCGGCGCCTACGAGGCGCTGAAGGCGGAGGGCGTCAAGGCCCGCGTCGTCTCGATGCCGTCCTGGGACCTGTTCGAGCGCCAGGACGAAGCGTACCGCAACAGCGTGCTGCCGCCCGAGGTGCTGGCGCGGGTGGCCGTGGAGCAGGGCTCGGTGATCGGCTGGGACCGATACGCCGGCTCGGCGGGCGCGATCATCGGCATGCACACCTTCGGCGCCTCGGCCCCGATCAAGGACCTGCTGACCAAGTTCGGCTTCACGCCCGACAAGGTGCTGCAGGCCGCCCGCGATCAGGTCGCCAAGCACAAGAAGTAACCCGGCGACGGCAGGGCCGCCCCCTGGGGCGGGGCGGCCCGAGTCCCTACATCGCCCGTATGCCCCGGCCGGGGCGGCGCTCCCGACCTGCGCCCCCCAACTCTTCCAAGGGATCGACATGAACGCGCTCAAGGCCCTGCATGCGGAACAGGATCAGGCGGTCTGGCTCGATTTCGTCGCGCGCGGCTTCGTCGCCAAGGGCGAGCTGAAGGCGCTCGTCGAGCGCGACGGCCTGCGCGGCGTCACCTCGAACCCGTCGATCTTCGAGAAGGCGATCGGCCACTCGGACGAGTACGACGCCAGCCTCAAGGCCGTGATGGAGGCGGGCGATTCCCGCGTCATCGACCTCTACGAGGACATGGCCGTCGCGGACATCCAGAACGCCGCCGACGTGCTGCGCCCGGTCTACGAGGCGAGCGACGGCGCGGACGGCTACGTCAGCCTCGAGGTCTCGCCCTACCTCGCGCTCGACACCGAGGCGACGCTCGCCGAGGCGCGCCGCCTCCACGAGATGGTGTCGCGCGACAACTTGATGGTGAAGGTGCCGGCGACCCCCGAGGGCATCCCGGCGATCCGACAGCTGACGGCGGAGGGCATCTCGATCAACGTCACGCTGCTCTTCTCGCAAGGGGAGTACGAGAAGGTCGCCCGCGCCTTCGTGGAGGGGCTGGAGGAGCGGGCCAAGGCCGGGCACGACGTCTCGCGCATCGCCAGCGTGGCGAGCTTCTTCATCAGCCGCATCGACAGCCTCGTCGACAAGCTGATCGACGAGAAGATCGCGCAAGCCAACGACCCGGCGGTGAAGCTCTCGCTCGAGTCGCTGAAGGGCAAGGTCGCGATTGCGAACGCCAAGCTCGCCTACCAGCGCTACAAGGCGATCTTCGCCGAGCCGAAGTGGCAGGCGCTCGCGGAGAAGGGCGCCAAGGCGCAGCGCCTGCTCTGGGCCTCCACGGGCACCAAGAACAAGGCCTATTCCGACGTGCTCTACGTCGAGGAGCTGATCGGCCCCAACACCGTCAACACCATGCCGCCCGCCACGATGGACGCCTTCCGCGACCACGGGCAGGTGCGCGCCACCATCGAGGAGGATCTCGACGGCGCCCGCGCGGTGATGAGCACCCTGGCGAAGGCCGGCATCGACATCGAGGCGGTGGCCAAGCAACTGGTGGACGAGGGCGTGCAGCTCTTCATCGATGCCGCCGACAAGCTGCTCGGCGCGGTCGCGGGCAAGCGCGCGGCGCTGCTGGGCCACCGGCTGAACGGCCAGAGCTTCGCCACCGCCGAGGATCTGGAGAAGGCGAGCGCCGAGGTGGTCGAGTCCTGGCGCGCGAGCGGCGCGATCCGCCGGCTCTGGGCCCACGACAAGACCGTCTGGTCGGGGGCCGACGAGGACCGGTGGCTCGGCTGGCTCCGCATCGTCGAGGACGAGCGGGAGAAGGCCGAGCAGTACGCCGAGTTCGCCGCCTGGGTGAAGGGGCGCGGCTTCCGCGACGCCGTGGTGCTCGGCATGGGCGGCTCCAGCCTCGGGCCGGAAGTGCTGAGCCTGACCTACGGCAGCCGCGAGGGTTTCCCGAAACTCCGCATCCTCGACTCGACCCATCCCGACGAGGTCCGGGCCGTGGAGGCGGCGGTCGATCTGCCCAACACGCTCTTCATCGTCGCCTCGAAGTCGGGCTCGACGCTGGAGCCCAATGTCTTCCGCGACTACTTCCTCGGCCGCATGAAAGCGGTCGTCGGCGAGGGGGCCGGCTCCCACTTCGTGGCGATCACCGACCCCGGCTCCGCCATGGAGCAGGCGGCCAAGGACGATCGGTTCGAGAAAATCTTCTACGGGGTGCCGCAGATCGGCGGGCGCTACTCGGTGCTCTCGGCCTTCGGGCTGGTGCCGGCCGCCGCCATCGGCATCGACGTGGCCGAGTTCCTGGACACCGCCCGCACCATGGTCCGCTCCTGCGGGCCGGCGGTGCCGCCGTCCGAGAACCCGGGCGTGCGCCTCGGCGCGCTCTTGGGCGCCGCCGCGCTCCAGGGCCGCGACAAGGTCACGCTGGTGGCCTCGCCGGCCATCGCGAGCTTCGGCGGCTGGGCCGAGCAGCTCATCGCCGAATCGACCGGCAAGCAGGGCAAGGGCCTGATCCCGATCGACGGCGAGCCGGTCGACGTGCCGGCGGCCTACGGCCACGACCGCGTCTTCGTCTATCTGCGCCTCGACGGCCACGCCGTGACCCAGCAGGACGAGGCCCTGCGCAGCCTGGAGCGCGAGGGGCATCCGATCGTGCGGATCAGCCTCGACAAGGTCGAGCAGCTGCCCCAGGAATTCTTCCGCTTCGAGATGGCGACCGCGGTGGCCGGCGCGGTCCTCGGCATCAACCCGTTCGACCAGCCCGACGTCGAGGCGAGCAAGGTCGAGACCAAGAAGCTGTTCGGGGCCGCCGAACAGAGCGGCGCGCTGCCCGCCGAGACGCCGCTCTACGAGGACGACGGCATCGCGCTCTACGCCGACCTCGCCAACGCCGAGGCGCTGGGGCCGGCGGCGGACGGGCTCGACCCGGCGCTCCACGCCCATCTCGGGCGGCTCAAGGCCGGCGACTACCTCGCGCTGCTGGCCTATCTGCCGCGCAACGACGCGAACCACGCGGTGCTGCAGGAGGCCCGGCTGGCCGTGCGCGACGCGCGCCACGTCGCGACCTGCCTCGAATTCGGGCCGCGCTTCCTGCACTCGACGGGGCAGGCCTACAAGGGCGGGCCGGACACGGGCGTGTTCCTGCAGATCACCGCCGAGCCCACCGCCGACCTCGCGATCCCCGGGCGCAAGCTCGGCTTCGCGACGGTGGTGGCCGCGCAGGCCCGGGGCGATTTTTCCGTCCTCGCCGAGCGTGGACGGCGGGCGCTCCGGGTCCACCTCAAGGGCGACCTCGACGCGGGGCTGAAGCGCGTCGCGGCGGCATTGAAGGCGGCGGTCGGCTGACGCGCCGGCACCGACCGAACCGGGGGCGATCCGAAGGAAGGGCAGCGATGCAACTTGGCATGATCGGCCTCGGCCGGATGGGCGGCAACATCGTCCGCCGGCTCCTGCGGGACGGGCACTCCGCGGTGGTCTACGACCGCGACCCCGAGGCGGTGGCGGCCCTCGTCGAGGCGGGCGCCACGGGCGCCGACAGCCTGGAGGATCTCGTCGCCAAGCTGGAGGCGCCCCGCGCCGCCTGGGTGATGCTGCCGGCCGGCGCCATCACCGAGGAGACTGTGAAGCAACTCGGCGACCTGATGGCGCCCGAGGACACCATCATCGACGGCGGCAACTCCTTCTACGGCGACGACGTGCGCCGGGCGGGCGAGCTGCGCCCCAAGGGCATCCACTACGTCGATGTCGGCACCTCGGGCGGCGTCTGGGGGCTGGAGCGCGGCTACTGCATGATGATCGGCGGCGACACGCCGAGCGTGGACCGGCTCGACCCGATCTTCAGGACGCTGGCCCCGGGCGCCGGCGAGATCCCCCGAACCCCGGGCCGCGAGGGGCGCGACCCCCGGGCGGAACTCGGCTACATCCACGCAGGTCCCTGCGGCGCCGGCCACTTCGTGAAGATGGTCCATAACGGCATCGAGTACGGCCTGATGCAGGCCTATGCCGAGGGCTTCGACATCCTGCGCCACGCCAATGCCGAGAGCGTGCCGGAGGCGCGCCGCTACGACCTCGAACTCGGCGACATCGCCGAGGTCTGGCGGCGCGGCAGCGTGATCTCGTCATGGCTGCTCGACCTCACCGCGAGCGCGCTCGCGGGCGACGAGCACCTGGAGGACTATTCCGGCTTCGTCGAGGATTCGGGCGAGGGCCGCTGGACCATCAACGCGGCCGTCGAGGAGGGGGTGCCCGCCACCGTCCTGTCGAACGCCCTCTACCGCCGCTTCCGCTCCCGCGAGCAGGAGAGCTACGCCGACAAGCTGCTCTCGGCGATGCGCAAGGGTTTTGGCGGCCATCTGGAGCCGAAGCAGCCGAAGATGTGAGGAACTGCCGCCCGCCCCGCGGGGTACCCGAGCAAGCGACGGATCCGACGCGGGACCGCCAGAGGAGCCCCATGCCGAGCCACCTGCCTCCGGGCGCCCAGGTCCTGCCGGACGCCGACGCGGTCGCCCGCGCGGCGGCCGATCATCTCGTGGCGGTCTGCGCCGACGCGGCACAGGAGCGGATCGCCGTCTGCCTCTCGGGCGGCTCGACCCCGAAGCGCCTCTACGAGCTGCTGGCCGGGCCAGAATACGTCGATCGCCTCCCCTGGGACCGCCTGCACTGGTTCTTCGGCGACGACCGAGTGGTGCCCTGGGACGACCCGTTGAGCAACGTCCGCATGGTGCGCGAGGCCTTCGGGCACGGCGCGCCGCTGCCCGAGACGCACCTCCACTTCATCCCCTCCGATCTCGGGCCCGAGCGGGGCGCCGAGGCCTATGCCCGCACGCTCCGCGACTTCTACGGCGCCGCGCGGCTCGACCCGGCCCGGCCGCTCTTCGACCTCGTCCTGCTCGGCCTCGGCGAGGACGGCCACACCGCCTCGCTGTTTCCGGGCAAGCCCGCCCTCGCCGAGACCGGGGCGCTCGCCGTCGCCGTGCCGGAGGCGGGGCTCGCCCCCTTCGTGCCGCGCATCACCCTCACCTTTCCGGCGCTCGCCTCCGCGCGCCGGTCGCTGTTCCTCGTCACCGGGGCGGGCAAGCGGGAGGCGCTGGCGCGCATCCACGCGGGCGAGGACCTGCCGGCTTCCCGCGTGACCAGCCTCGGGGGGCTCGTCTGGCTCATCGACGCCGCGGCGGCGGAGGCCTGAGCGGGCATCGCCTCGACGGGCCGATCGAGAGCCGACGACGAACCGGTGACGCCGGCCCGCGGGATTCCCCCGCGGCGCGGCCGACGGCCTTGATTCCGCCGCGGCGGCAGGGTCGGGTGGATCCACCGATCCGCCGGGCCAGCCACCCCCGATGACCGAAGATCTCGCGCCCTCCCGGCGTTCGACCGCGCGCGGCCTCGCTTTCCGCCGCCGCAGCCGGATCGTGCCGGGCCCCCTCCGGCCCGCTCAGACTCGGGCGCGAGGCGGCGTTGCGGCCGGGATGCTCACCGGCGCCCTGCTCGGCCTCGCCTTCCTGGCGGCCTTCACCCTGCCCTTCGTGCGCGTGGGCGGCGGTGCCGACGCCGGGTCCAAGAGCCTCCGTACCGTCGCGGCCCAGGATGGCCGGGTGCCGGACGCGGCCGGCGCCGCGGCGGAGCGCGCGGCGGATCCCGACACCCCGTCCCGGTGACGCGGTGAAATTAACGCCGTCTTGGTCATCGGCGGGACAAGAGTTGGATAGATTCGGGAGTGGACTTGGGAAAACCCCCAATCGGTGCGAAGGAGGTTTCGCCCGCTTTCGTGCCCGCAACGACAGGTCCGGCATCCAACGTCAACCGTCCGTCTTCGGCGCCGGGCATGCTCCTTCTTCTCACCGACAGGCCGGATCGCAACACCGTCCTGGCCCAGCTTCTCGAGCAGATCGCGCCCTGCCGCGTCTCCACGGTGCAGGGGCGCTTCCCCGGCCGCATCGAGTCGGTGCTCGGTCTCGTCGCCGACATCGACCTGCTGCAGCCTGACGCCGCCCGCAGCCTGCGCACCCTGCGAGGGGCCGCGGGTGGGGCGCGCACGCCCCTGATCTGCCTGATGCGCAGCATGGGCGAGCGCAGCCTCGCCGAGGCGCGCAGGCTGGGGGCCGAGCTCTGCCTGCCCGGCGACACGCCGGCCCGCACCGTGGCGCAGGCGGTGCTCGCCCATCTGCGCCCGGCCTCCACCGGCATCGAGGCGGTCGTCGCCCGCGGGGCCGACGAGGCCGGCACGGTGATCACCGGCCTGCTCGACGCCGTGCGAAACGGCAAGGCGGTCCAGGCCGCCGCGATCGACGAGGGCCTGACGCCCGTGCTCACGGCCGTCGAGGCCGGCGGCCTCGACCGCTGGCTGTCCACCGTGCGCAGCTACGACGACGCGACCTACCAGCACTGCCTGCTGGTGACGGGGCTCGCCGCGACCTTCGCGATCGACCTTGGCTTCTCCGAGCGCGACCGGCAGCAGATCGTGCGCGCCGCCCTGGTGCACGATGTCGGCAAGGCGCGCATTCCCCTCGACGTCCTGAACAAGCCCGGCCGGCTGGAACCCGCCGAGCAGGCCGTGATGCGCTCGCACGCCGCGCTGGGACACCGCATCCTCGTGGAGGCGGGCGGGTTCGACGCCCTCACCCTCGACGTCGTCCGCCACCACCACGAGGCGCTCGATGGCTCGGGCTATCCCGACGGCCTCGCGGGCGGCGCGATCAGCGATCCCGTCCGGCTGGTGACGATCTGCGACATCTACGCCGCCCTCGTGGAGAGCCGCCCTTACCGGACTCCAATGCCGAGCGGCCAGGCCGTCGAGGTGCTGCTGGGCATGGCGGGCAAGCTCGACATGCCCCTGGTCCACGCCTTCGCCCGCAGCGTCTCCGGGACCTGAGAGCCCCGCTGCGGGGTGCGTCGTTCCGTCGCGACAGGGGGGCGGGACCAGCCCTCCAGCCCCGCCCAGCCCCGCGCTCCTGCCCGGGACCGTGCGCGCGCGCGGCCCGAGCGGGTATCCTGGGTTGTGTTGATCGATTACTGTATTTTTTCGGTTGTGGACGTGACCGCCCGAGGCGCGCGGTGAATTAGAGATTCTCTTACCGGTATTGCTCACAGATCGGTCGGATCCACCGCAATCGAATGCCTCCGATCCATCGAACGGGACGCAGCCGCCCCCATGCGCGCATTTGCTCGACTCAAGCTGGTCACGAAGCTGGCCGCCGTACTCTTCGTCCTCATCCTCGCGGCGGCGGGCTCGGCCGCCGTCACGTGGCGCGACGTGGCGTCCATGCAGGATGCCAGCAGCTGGAACGAGCACACCCACCGGGTGCTCGAACAGGTCGAGGCCCTGGCCGGCGCCATGGTCAACCAGGAGACCGGGGTGCGCGGCTACCTGCTCTCCGCCGACGAGCGCTTCCTCGACCCCTACAGGGCCGGCGCCGGGCGCTACGCCGAGGCGCTCGCCGAGGCGCGCCGCCTCACCGCCGACAATCCCCGGCAGCTGCGGCGCCTCGACCAGATCGACGTGCTGGCGCGCCGGTGGCGGGAGCAGGTCGGCGAGCGGGCGATCGCGCTGATGCGCGAGCCGGAGACCCGCGGCCAGGCCCGTCAGATCGAGATCTCGGGGCAGGGCAGGACCGTGATGGACGCCCTGCGCGCCAAGGCCGGGGAGATCGACGCGGCCGAGCGGGGCCTGCTGGGCGAGCGGGTCGCGGCGGCCGAGGCGGCCGCTTTGGACGCGCGCGTCGCCGTCCTGGGGGGGCTTCTGGTCATGGTCGGCGCGGCCGTCCTCGGCATCCTCCTGTTGAACCGCACCGTCTCGAGCCCGCTGCGCGCGATGACCGTCCTGATGGGCCGTCTGGCGGATGGCGACGCGACGACGGAGGTGAGCCACCGCGACAGGCGCGACGAGATCGGCGCGATCGCGGCCGCCGTGCAGGTGTTCAAGGAGAACCTCGTCCGCACGCGCCAGCTCGAGGAGGAGACGGCGCTGGCCCGGGCCGGGGCCGAGGCGCAGCGCCGGGCGGCGACGCACGCGATGGCGGACGGGTTCGAGCGCGCGGTCGGCGGCATCGTGGCGACCGTCACGGCGGCGGCGA
>NZ_LSIX01001126.1:0-13957 GCF_001556475.1 Methylobacterium sp. CCH5-D2
CGGACGGCAGCGACCATGCCGGATCGCTGCGCAACCCGCCGGCCTTCAACAACCTCTACGGCCTGCGCACCAGCTACGGCCGCATCCCGGCCGAGAGCCCGGACGTCTTCACGCCCTCGCTCGGGGTGCTCGGCGCGGTCGGGCGCTCGCCCGCCGATATCGGGCTGATGCTCTCGGTCATCGCCGGCTACGACCCGCGCGCGCCCCTCTCGAACCGGGAGGATCCGGCCGCCTTCGCCGCCCCGCTGGAGCGGGACTTCACCGGCACCCGGATCGCCTGGATGGGCGATCTCGGCGGGCACCTGCCCTTCGAGGCGGGCGTGCTGGAGACAGGCGAGGCGGCCCTCGACACGTTCCGGGCGATCGGCTGCACGGTCGAGGCGGCCTACCCGGCCTTCGACTACGCGGCGCTCTGGCGCGACTGGCTGACGCTGCGGGCCTGGACGGTCGCGGCCAGCCTGCGGCCGTTCTACGAGAACCCGCGGACCCGCGCCCAGCTCAAGCCCGAGGCAGCCTGGGAGGTGGAGCGGGGGCTGGCGCTCGGCGCGGAGGCCGTCACCCGGGCGCAGGAAGGGCGCACGCGCTGGTACCGGACGGTCCGCGACTTCATGGAGACCTACCCGTTCCTCGTGGCGCCCTGCGCGCAGGTCTTCCCGTTCCCGATCGGGCAGCGCTGGCCGGACCGGGTCGGCGGCCGACCGATGGACACCTACCATCGCTGGATGGAGACGGTGATTCCGGGGACGATGTCGGGCCTGCCGGCGCTCGCCGTGCCGGCGGGCTTCGGCCCCGGCGGCCTGCCGACCGGCATCCAGATCGTCGGCCCGAACCACGGCGAGCGCGCCTGCCTCGAACTCGGGGCCGCCTACGACGCGGCGAGCGGCTGGGTGGAGCGGTGCCGACCGCCGGAGGCGTGAGGCGGGCGATCCGCCGCCGTGAAACTTTCGCGTTCCCGCCCGTTGACCGTTCGGGTCCCCTCCGCTATCACGCCCGACACTTTCCGGCAGGAGCCCCGACATGGGACCGCCGGAAGGAACGGTTCCGGATCGGACTTCACGCGATGCGCACGGCCCTCATCGTAACGCTAGCGCCACTGACGGGGCGGCCCTGATCCACGGGCCGCGATCCGGGCGGTGGCGCATGCAGGGTCCCTCGGGGCCCTTTTTTGTTGCCTGAGGCCCGGGCTGATCGAACCGAAAAGACACGAGACGAAGACGGGACGAGGAGGAAGACGATGGGCGGCGAGGTCATGACCGGGGCCGAGATGGTCATCCGGGCATTCCAGGATCAGGGCGTCGACACGCTGTTCGGCTATCCGGGCGGCGCGGTGCTTCCGATCTACGACGCGCTCTTCCACCAGGAGGCGGTCAAGCACGTGCTCGTGCGCCACGAGCAGGGCGCCGTCCACGCGGCGGAGGGCTACGCGCGCTCCTCCGGCAAGGTCGGCTGCGTCCTCGTCACCTCGGGCCCCGGCGCCACCAACATCGTCACCGGCCTCACCGACGCGATGCTGGACTCGATCCCGCTCGTCTGCATCACCGGCCAGGTGCCCACGCACCTCATCGGCACCGACGCGTTCCAGGAATGCGACACGGTCGGCATCACCCGGCACTGCACGAAGCACAACTACCTCGTGAAATCGATCGCCGACCTGCCGCGCATCCTGCACGAGGCGTTCTACGTCGCCAAGAACGGCCGCCCCGGCCCGGTCGTGGTCGACCTGCCGAAGGACATCCAGTTCGCCAGCGGCCTCTACGAGAAGCCGACCTCCTCGCAGCACAAGACCTACCGGCCGGCCGTCGAGGGCGACCGCGAGCGCATCCGCGCGGCCGTCGAGCTGATGGCGAGCGCCCGCCGCCCGGTCTTCTACACCGGCGGCGGCGTCATCAACTCGGGTCCCGAGGCCTCGCGCCTGCTGCGCGAACTGGTCGCCGAGACCGGATTTCCGGTCACCTCGACCCTGATGGGGCTCGGCGCCTTCCCGGCCTCGGACGATAAATTCCTGGGCATGCTCGGCATGCACGGGACCTACGAGGCCAACCTCGCGATGCACGAGTGCGACGTGATGATCTGCGTCGGCGCCCGCTTCGACGACCGCATCACGGGGCGGCTGGACGCCTTCTCGCCCTTCTCGAAGAAGATCCACATCGACGTCGACGCCTCCTCGATCAACAAGGTGGTCAAGGTCGATGTCGGCATCGTCGGCGACTGCGCCTCGGTGCTCGAGGACATGCTGGAGGCCTGGCGCGCCCTGCCGTCGCGGCCCGAGAGGAGCAACCTCGAAGGGTGGTTTTCCAAGATCGCCACGTGGCGGGCGCGCGAGTGCCTCGCCTACTGGCCGTCGGGCACGATCATCAAGCCGCAATACGCCGTGCAGCGCCTCTACGAGGCCTGCAAGGACCGCGAGACCTACATCACCACCGAGGTCGGCCAGCACCAGATGTGGGCGGCCCAGTACTTCAAGTTCGAGGAGCCGAACCGCTGGATGACGTCGGGCGGCCTCGGCACCATGGGCTACGGCCTGCCGGCGGCCATCGGCACGCAGCTCGCCCACCCGAACGGGCTCGTCATCGACATCGCGGGCGAGGCCTCGATCCTGATGAACATCCAGGAGCTCTCCACGGCGGTGCAGTACCGCCTGCCGGTCAAGATCTTCATCCTGAACAACGAGTACATGGGCATGGTGCGCCAGTGGCAGGAGCTGCTGCACGGCTCGCGCTACTCGCAGAGCTACTCGGAGAGCCTGCCGGACTTCGTGAAGCTCGCCGAGGCCTACGGCGCCAAGGGCATGCGCTGCGAGAAGCCGGGCGACCTCGACGCGGCGATTGCCGAGATGCTGGCCTATGACGGGCCGGTGATCTTCGACTGCGTCGTGGACAAGACCGAGAACTGCTTCCCGATGATCCCGTCGGGCAAGGCCCACAACGAGATGCTCCTGTCCGACTATCTCGGCGAGACCGGGGTCGAGCTCGGCGACGTCATCTCCGAGGAAGGCAAGATGCTGGTCTGAGGAGCCCGCGCGGGGTTCTCAACCGTGCGCTCCGTCGCCCCGGGTGCTGCGGCCCGTCCGCAGCACCCGCCAGGCCAGGGCGATCCGTTCCCGCCAGTCCAGCGGCGGGGGAGGCGGGGGCTCCGGCAGGTCGTGGTGGCGGCGCGGGTCGAGACGGGGCGTCGCGGCGGCCCGCTCCGCCGGGCTCGCGGCGGCGCGCTTGCGGAGCGTCACGTAGAACTGGAGCTGCTCGCGCTCGGTCGGCTCGATCGCGGCGATCTCGAACGGGATCAGGTCGAGGGCGATCAGCTCGCCGAACACGGCGAGGAAGCTCGCCGGCGTGTAGACCGTGCAATGGGCGTCGAAATAGGCGCCGGTCTCGGCGACCATTCGGGCGTCGCGCAGCGCGCTGACGAGCTGGTTGTCGAAGAGCGGCGGCGGCTCGCGGCCCGCGCCCGCCCAGATCGCCACGAGATCGACGCTCGCCGTGCGGGCGGTGTGCTCGAAGATCTGGGCCGGGCTCGTCGTGGTGGCGCCGGAGAGATGGTGGGCGACGAGGTCGCCCGTGGTCGAGGGCGCGCGCCGGAAGTCGAAGGTGAAGCGCTTGTCGGGCACGGCCAGGAACAGGACACCGTCCTCGCGCAGGCACGCGGCCATGTCGCCGAGCCAGCCGACCGGGTCGGCCACGTGCTCCATCACGTGGCTCGCCACGATGTAGTCGACCGGCGCGCGGGGGCCCAGCGCCTCCGTCAGCGTCCGGCCGTCGAGGACGAGGTCGATCTCCATGAGGGGAGCCGCGTCCGGGCCGGTGACGTCGGGATGGGTCGCGTACTTGGTGCGCAGGTCCGCGGTCGCGCGGTGGTCGGCGTAGAGGATCTCGCCGTCGTCGCGGCGGATCAGCGGCCGGTTCAGCGGCCCGATCTCGACGCCGATCCGGCCGCGGGGCTGCACGGCGTCGAGGGCGCGCTGGCGGGAGGTCATGGGCGGCGCCGATATCACAGGCGCGCCGGAAGGGTCCAGAAATCTGGGGTCCAGAAAACGGTTCACCGCGGGGCGGTGCGGCCGATAAGAGAGGCGGGAGAGACGAGGCCATGAACGCGATGAACACCCACTACCCCGATCCGGTGAAGGTCGAGCCGGTCAACCGCCACACGCTCGCGGTGATCGTCGACAACGAGCCGGGCGTGCTGGCCCGCATCTCCGGCATGTTCTCCGGCCGCGGCTACAACATCGAGAGCCTGACGGTGTCCGAGACGGAGGCCGAGCGCCACCTCTCGCGCATCACCATCGTGACCTCGGGCACCGACGCGGTCATCCAGCAGATCAAGGCGCAGCTCGACCGGCTGGTGCCGGTGCACCGGGTCGTCGACCTGACGCTCCAGGGCAACGCCATCGAGCGCGAGATCTGCCTGGTGAAGGTCGCGGGGAAGGGCGAGCACCGCAGCGAGGCGCTGCGGCTGGCCGCCGCCTTCGGCGCCAAGACGCTCGATGCCACGCTGACCTCCTTCGTGTTCGAGCTCACCGGCACCACCGAGGAGATCGACCGCTTCGTGCGCCTGATGACGGTGATCGGCCTGGTCGAGACCTGCCGCACCGGCATCTCGGCGATGGGCCGCGGCGCCGAGCCGTTGTAGGATCGGCCCGTATCTCCGCCGGCGCGGCCCGCGCGCCGGCCCCCGGAGGCCTGCGCGATGGAAGCCAAAGTCGTTCGCTGGGGCGACGACCTCGCCGTCCGGCTCACCCCGGCGGAGGCCGAGGAACTCGGCATCCGCGAGGGTGAGACGGTGGAAATGACCGTGACGCGCAAGGCTGCGCGGAGACGTCTCGTGAACGGCGAGCCCGTGCCTACGCTTGCCGAGATGATCGCCGAGATGGAGCGTCTCGGCCCCAGTCATCGACCGAGGACCGTTGATTGGGGACCCGACGTCGGCGCGGAAATCATCCGTGACGACTGAGGACCGCCTCCTCCAGGCCGGCGACATCGTATGGGTTGACCTGCGGCCGACCCTCGGGCGCGAGCAGAGCGGCGTGCGCCCGGCCGTCGTGCTTTCGGATGCGGGCTTCCACCGCCTGAACGAGACGGCCATCGTCTGTCCGGTCACCAGCAACACGAAGCCGTGGCCGACGAAGATCGTGCTGCCCGACGATCTCCCGGTCACGGGCGCCGTCCTCGCCGACCAGATCCGATGCGTCGACCGAGCGTCGCGCGGCTTTCGTCGCGTCGGCTCCGTGCCTGATGACGTGCTTCTCAAGATCCGCCTAATGGTCGCGGAACTGATCGGCCTTCCGGCCGAGCAGACCTCGCAATAGGATACCCATGACCACACCCACCCTCTACTACGCCCCCGGCGCCTGCTCGCTCGCCTCCCACATCGCCCTGGAGGAGGCCGGCCACCCGTTCGAGACCGAGCGGCTCAACCTGCAGGCCGGCGACCAGCGCTCCGCCCGCTACCTCGCGGTGAACGAGCGCGGCCGGGTGCCGGCCCTCGTCACCGGCGACTGGGTGCTCACCGAGAACACCGCCATCCTGCGCCACGTGGCGCGGCTCCACCCCGCCCTCTGGCCCGCGGACCCGCAGGACCAAGCGGTGGCCGACGAGTGGCTGGCCTGGCTCTCCACCAACCTCCACACGACCTACGCCCACATCCGCCGCCCCGAGCGCTACACCGCCGACGAGGCGGCCTTCGCGGGGATCCAGGCCAAGGCGCTCGACACGTTCGGCGACCTCTGCACCATGACGGAGGTGCGCCTCTCGAACGGCGGCTGGGCGGTCGGCGGCCACTACAGCGTGGTGGATCCCTACCTGCTCCTGTTCTGGACCTGGGGCCGCGGCCCGGCCTGCAAGTTCGACATGGAAGAGCGTTTCCCGGCCTGGACGGCGCATGCCCGCGCCATGGCCGAGCGCCCGGCCGTGCAGGCGGTGTTCGCCCGCGAGAAGCTCGACCTGCCCCGCTGAGCCCGCATCGCCCTCTTGCCGAAGGGGGCGAATCGGCCTAGAGGACGCGCCGTACCGTACGGTACGGTACTGCCGAGCAGCCGATGCAGCCGAGCTTCGCCAGACAGGACGAGACGGTCCCCGAGACGGTCCCCGAGACCGTCGCCGAGCCCCCGTCGGCCCGCCAGCAGGCGGTGCTCGACGCCGTGCTCGGGCTGATGGTGGAGGAGGGCGACCAGCTCACCATGGACGCGGTGGCCCGCCGGGCCAGCTGCTCCAAGGAAACGCTCTACAAGTGGTTCGGCGACCGCGACGGCCTGCTCACCGCGACGGTGCGCTGGCAGGCCTCGCGGGTCCATGCCGGTCGCTACGCCCCGAACGCCCTCGACGTCACGGCCCTGCGCGAGAGCCTGCAGGATTTCGCCGCGACCTGGCTGGAGGTGATCGCGAGCGACACCTCGGTCGCGCTGAACCGCCTCGCCATCGGCCATGCCGGCTCGCGCAAGAGCAACCTCGGCGGCATCGTGCTGGCGAACGGGCGCTTCGCCATCGGCGAGCGGGTGAAGCCCGTGCTGGAGGCGGGCCGCGCGGCCGGGCTGCTGGCCTTCGACGACACCGAGGCGGCCTTCCGGACCTTCATCGGTCTGGTCGGCCGCGACATCCAGATCCGCCTTCTGCTCGGCGACGCGCTCCCCCTCGACGCCGGTGAGATCCGGCGCGACGCGGACCGCGCCGTCGAGCAGTTCCTGGCCCTGTACGGCCGGGCCCGAACCCCGACACCCCCTTCGAGAGAGGAAGACTGACATGCGGGTTTACTACGATCGCGACGCCGACCTGAACCTGATCAAGGGCAAGAAGGTCGTCATCGTCGGCTACGGCTCCCAGGGCCACGCCCACGCGCTCAACCTGCGCGACTCGGGCGTCAAGGACATCGTCATCGCGCTGCGCGAGGGCTCGGCCACCGCCAAGAAGGCGGAGCACGAGGGCTTCAAGGTCATGAACGTGGCCGACGCCGCCAAGCAGGCCGACGTCGTCATGATGCTCACCCCCGACGAGCTGCAGGGCGACATCTACAAGGAGTCGCTGGAGCCGAACATGAAGCAGGGCGCCGCCCTCCTGTTCGCCCACGGCCTCAACGTGCACTTCAACCTGATCGAGCCCCGCAAGGACCTCGACGTGCTGATGGTCGCCCCCAAGGGCCCCGGCCACACGGTGCGCGGCGAGTACCTCAAGGGCGGCGGCGTGCCGACGCTCATCGCCATCGCGCAGGACGCCTCCGGCAACGCGCACGATCTCGGCCTCTCGTACGCCTCGGCCAATGGCGGCGGCCGCGCCGGCATCATCGAGACGACCTTCAAGGAGGAGTGCGAGACCGACCTGTTCGGTGAGCAGGCCGTGCTCTGCGGCGGCCTCGTCGAGCTGATCAAGGCCGGCTTCGAGACGCTCGTCGAGGCGGGCTACGCCCCCGAGATGGCCTATTTCGAGTGCCTGCACGAGGTGAAGCTGATCGTCGACCTCATCTACGAGGGCGGCATCGCCAACATGAACTACTCGATCTCGAACACCGCCGAGTACGGCGAGTACGTCACCGGCCCGCGCATCGTCACGCCCGAGACCAAGGCCGAGATGAAGCGCGTCCTCAACGACATCCAGTCGGGCATCTTCACCCGCAACTGGATGCTGGAGAACAAGGTCGGCCAGACCTCGTTCAAGGCCACCCGCGCCAAGCTCGCCGCCCACCCGATCGAGGAGGTCGGCGCCAAGCTCCGCGGCATGATGCCGTGGATCTCCGAGAAGGCGCTGGTCGACAAGTCCAAGAATTGATTTGGGACTTCGGAGGCCGTGCTTTGCTCGGCCTCCACCGTCGCGCTTCGGGGCCGGCTCCTTTCTGGGGGGCCGGCCTTTCTCGTGGGCGGTGCTTGGCCTAAACACCGCGCCCAAGGGCCCGCGGACGAGGCCCCGGAGGAGACGCGACAATGGCATCGCTCTATTCGGACGCGCACCGCGCGCTCCAGGAAGAGTTCGGCACGGTCAAGCTGGCGAACCGCCTCGACACCGACTGGGTGCACGAGACGATCCAGCCGGACGAGGCCGCCTTCATCGGCAGCCGCGACATGTTCTTCCTCTCGACCGTCGATCCCGACGGGATGCCCACCGTCTCCTACAAGGGCGGCGGCACCGGCTTCGTGACGGTCGTGGACGACACGACGCTCGCCTTCCCGGGCTTCGACGGCAACGGCATGTTCTACTCGATGGGCAACATCGAGGGGCAGGCCAAGGTCGGGCTGCTGTTCATCGATTTCGAGACGCCGCACCGCGTCCGCGTGCAGGGCCACGCCCGGCTGATGCGCGACGACCCGCTGCTCTCCGCGTACACGGAGGCCAAGTACATCGTCCGGGTGGACGTGACGAAGATCTGGGTCAACTGCCCGCGCTACATCCACAAGTACCGCAAGCTCGAGCAGAACAAGTACGTGCCGCGGCCGGATCGCGAGACACCGCTCGCCGCCTGGAAGCGCCTGGATCTGGCCGGCGACGTGATCAGCGACGCCGACAAGGCCCGCGTCGCCCGGGAAGGCCGCCTCGAAGTGTCCGAGTACGCGGCGCTCGTCGCGCGCGGCGAGGCCTGAGCGGGCTGGAGCGGGCCGGCGGCGCGCGCTATCGAGGCGCCGCCCCCCAGCGGAGATCGGACATGCCCCACATCGTCGTCAAGCTCTATGCCGGCAAGTCCGAGGCGCAGAAGGCCGAGATCGCCGAAGCGCTGACCCGGGCCCTGATGGCGAGCGCGGGCTGCTCCGAGACGGCGGTCTCGGTGGCGATCGAGGACGTCGCGCCCGAGGATTGGGCGGAGCGGGTCTACCGCCCGGAGATCGCCGCGCGGATGGACAGCCTCTACCGCAAGCCCGGCTACGATCCGCTCTGAGCCTCAGCCACCGGCCGCGAGGTCCGTGGTGTTGAGCCGGACCTTGTCATCGACCGCGGCGACGAGGTCGGCGTCGAAGCTGTGATGCCGGCCGTCGGCCGCGGGGTCCTTGCGGGTCAGCCTGATCCGCCGGCCCTCGACGGCGTCCACGGTGCCGACATGGCTGCCGTCCGGGCCGACCACCTCCATGTGGCCGCGGATGAGGGACAGGTTGATGGTCATGGCGCGGTCATCCTTCGCCTGAGCGTCTCCGTCCCGGATAACGGGATCCGCGGCGGGCGGGTTCGGGCGGCGGGTCGTCACAGGATCCGCGTCGCCTCGCGCTCGTCCTCACGAGCCGCCGAGCGCCTCCAGGGTGCGCGGGTCGGGCCGCCCGTCGAAGAACGTCGCCAGCGCCTCCCGGAACATGGGCTCGTTCGGATCGGCCTGACCGAACAGCGTCATGCTGGAGCGGAACTTCGCGTCGTCGGGCGAGCCGAACAGGGTGAGCGCCGTGAGCTCCGGGTGCCCGTTGGCGGCCTGGGTGCAGGTGTGCAGCCGCCGCCCGAGCAGCGGGTGGGCCAGATAGGCCCGGGCCTCCGCGAGCGAGCGGATGGCGTAACGCTGCGCCATCGGGCTGCGGCCGAGGCCGGCGATCTGCGGGAAGACGAACCACATCCAGTGGCTGCGCTTGGCCCCCGCCCGCAGCTCGGCCAGCGCCGTGCCGTAGGCGTCGCGCTGCGCCGCCACGAAGCGCTCGAGGTCGTGCGGGTCGTCAACCGGGTCACGCATCGGTTTCTCCGTGCTGCCTTCAAGGCGGAACGATCGGCCTCCGGACCGGCTCCGTCGATGCCCCTCGGACATACGTGCCCCGCGCGGCCTCGGCGGCCCGGACGCGCCCGCGAGGTCCTGCCGGGGCGGGTTTGTATCTAGAATAATTACACAAGATATCGCTTGGAAACAGGCTATTACTTGGTATCAGATCGATCACAGAACCGTGATTTTCGCGTAATCGCGACGATCCTTCCGTTCGATCGTCGCATCAAGGCCGAGACAATGAAGCCGATTTCCACCTCAGAGACTGAGAACAACCTTATAACGACTCTGAACGGATCGTTGCGAACCTCTCTGCTGGCCTCTGTCTTTGCGCTGATGATTCCGGTTGCGGCCCGGGCCCAGGCGGCCGGTTCCGAGGTCGAGCTGGCGGAGCTGAGCGTCACGGGGCAGGGCGCGGCGCGCAGCCTCGGCGGCGCACTCTACGGGCCGGGTGGCGCGAGCGGCGCGGTGCCGGGCTATGTCGCCAGCCGCAGCACGGTCGGCACCAAGACCGACACACCGATCCTGGAGACGGCGCAGTCGATCTCGGTGATCGGCCGCAAGCAGATCGAGGACCAGAACGCACTCACCGTCACCCAGGCCCTGCGCTTCACGCCGAGCGTCGCCAGCGAGACGCGCGGCGCGTCGGGCGAGACGCGCCTGGAACTCTTCCTCATCCGCGGCTTCCAGGCGCCGGTTTTCCTCGACGGCATGCTGCTGCCCGGGGGACGCGACGCCAACGCGACGGTCGATCCGTTCCGGCTGGAGCGCATCGACATCATCAAGGGGCCTGCCTCGGTGCTCTACGGCCAGTCCGGCCCAGGCGGCCTCGTCAACCTCGTCTCCAAGGTCCCGCAATTCGTCAATCACGGCGAGATCTTCGTGCAGGGCGGGAGTTTCCACACCCTGCGCGGCGGCATCGACGTCGGCGGCCCGATCCCGTCGGAGGCCGGCCCGCTCGCCGATCAGTTCGCCTACCGCATCATCGCCTCGGGCTGGAACGCGGACGGCCCGGTCAACACGACCCGGATCGAGCGCGCCCTGATCAGCCCGAGCCTGACGTGGCGTCCCTCGGCCGACACGAACCTGACGATCATCGCCAACTACCAGCGCGACCCATTCTCGGGCTATTACGGGGCGGCACCGGGCCTCGGCACGGTCTTCCCGTCGAGTTTCGGCATCGCGGGCGGCCCGCTCGGGCGCCTGCCGCGCAACTTCTACGACGGCGATCCGAATATCGAGCGCTCCGACCGGACCCAGGCCTCGGCCGAGTACATCTTCGACCACAGCTTCGACGCGGGCCTGCGCTTCCACTCGACCGGCCGCTTCCTGCGCACGCTGGGCGACTACCGCAGCGTCTACACCAGCACGTTCAACAACTTCGCGGCATCCGGCGGGCGGAACAGCTGGGACGGCCGCTTCCTGAGGCGCTCGGTCATCGGCACGGACGTGGCGCTCGACGCCTTCACCACCGACAACAACGTCGTGGGGAACTTCGACACCGGTCCCTTCAGCCACAGCGTCCTCGTCGGACTCGACCACCGCACCCTCTACACCAAGACCTTCGCCACGCCGTTCCCGGACGCCCCGTCGCTCGACCTGCTCAACCCGCTCTACGGTCAGACCATCGCCTTCCCGGCCTTCACCTCGGTCTCCGACATCACGGCGCAGCAGACCGGCATCTACTTCCAGGACCAGATCAAGTTCGACCGCCTCGTCCTGACGCTCGGCGGGCGCTACGACTGGGCGCGCCAGTCGGGCCCGACCCGCTCCTTCACCAACGGCTCGGTCACGAGCCAGGACGTGCCGGCCGAGGCCTTCACCAAGCGCGCCAGCCTGCTCTACCTCTTCGACAGCGGCGTCGCGCCCTATGTCAGCTACTCGGAGGCCTTCGAGCCGATCCTCAGCGGCCTGATCTTCGACGGCCGCCCCGATGCCGGCCGCCTGCCGGATCCGGCCAGCAGCCGGCAGTTCGAAGCCGGCGTGAAGTACCAGCCGCCCGGCACCGACATTCTGCTCACCGCGGCGGCCTTCGACATCAAACGCGTGAACGGCCTCACGCCGGACCCGGTCAACGGCACACGCTTCTCGATTCAGACCGGCAAGGTCAGCGCCCAGGGCCTGGAGTTCGAGGCACGGGCCAACATCAACGAGAACCTGACCCTCGTCGGCGGCGTCTCGGTGATCGACATCGTCAATTCCGGCACCGGCACCACGGTCAACGAGTTGACCGGCCGGACCGTGCCGCTACTCGGCCTACGCCCGACCCAGGTGCCGGACACCTCGGTCTCGCTGTTCGGGAACTACCGCTTCCTCAGCGGGCCGCTCGCCGGCCTCGGCATCGGCGGCGGCGTGCGCTATCTCGGCGCCTCGCAGGGCGACGCGGCCAACAGCTTCCAGGTCCCGGCGAACTATGTGATCGACGCGCTCGCCTCTTACGACTTCGGCTATCTCGACGCCACGTTGAAGGGCATGCAGCTCCAGATCAACGCCCAGAACCTCCTCGACGAGAAGTACGTGCAGAGCTGCATCTACCAGGCGTGGTGCTATTACGGCGCGCCCCGCACGGTCTTCGCGACCCTGCGCTACCGCTGGTAAGGGCCGGCCATGCGCACCGGTTTCCGGCAATCGATGGCGTGGCTGCACGCGTGGTCCGGCCTGGTGGTCGGGTGGGTGCTGTTCGCGGTCTTCGTCACCGGCACGGCGAGCTACTACAAGGCCGAGATCGCGCACTGGATGCAGCCCGAACTCGGCGCCCGGGAGACGCTCGCGCCGGAGGCCGTCGCGGCGGCCGTCGAGCGCGGCGTCGCCTACATGGAGACCCATGCGGGCGAGGCGCGGGCGTGGTTCATCACGCCGCCGCGCCCCGACCGGCCCGTGACCGAGCTGTTCTGGCGCACGCGGCCCGGCGGCCCGACAGGCCACGTGCTGCTCGACCCCGAGACCGGCGCCCCCGCGCGGGTGCGCGAGACGCGGGGCGGCGACTTCCTCTACCGCTTCCACTTCGAGCTTCACATGGCCCCGCTCTGGGGCCGCTGGGTCGTGGGCATCTGCGCCCTGATCATGCTGGTGGCGCTGGTCTCCGGCGTGGTCACGCACCGGCGCATCTTCGCCGACTTCTTCACCTTCCGGCGCGGCGCGAAGTCGGCCCAGCGCGGCTGGCTCGACGCGCACAACCTCACGGGCGTGCTGGCGCTGCCCTTCCACCTGATGATCACCTATACGGGCCTCGTCACGCTGGCGGTGATGTACATGCCTTGGGGCGTGCGCACCGCCTACGACGGCAACGCGCAGGCACTCTTCCACGAGTCGGGCCAGATCACGAAGCCGCGCCCGCCCGCCGGGCAACCCGGCACGCTGGCACCGATCGGGCCGATGGTGCTCCAGGCCATCGCCGCCGTGCCCGAGACCCTGGAGCGCGTCTCGGTCCAGAACCCCGGGGACGCGAACGCCACGGTGGTGGCGGTGTTCGAGGAGCCGCACGGTCTCTCGCACGAGCACCCGCAGGTCGCCTTCGCGGGGACGACGGGCGCGCTCCTGGAGGTCCGCCAGGGCGCGCTCAAGCCCGCGACCAAGACCTTCTCGACGATGGTCGGCCTGCACGAGGCGCACTTCGCCGGACCGACCTTGCGACTGCTGTTCTTCCTCTCGGGGCTTGCCGGCTGCGCGATGGTGGCGACGGGCCTGCTGCTCTGGGCTGTCGCGCGGGTGCCGAAACCCGGCGCGCGCGCGGGGTTCGGCCTGCGCCTCGTGCGCGGGCTCAACATCGCGACGATCGCCGGCCTGCCGGCGGGCATCGCCGCCTTCTTCCTTGCCAACCGCCTGCTGCCGGTGGATCTCGCGGCCCGGGCCGAGTGGGAGGTGCGGGCCTTCTTCGCCGTCTGGACGGCAGTGGGCCTCGCGGGGCTCCTGCGCCCGCCCGAGCGGGCCTGGCCGGAGATGCTGCGGACGGGGGCGGCGCTCTACGCGGGCGTCGCCGTGGCGGACGGCGTGCGGATCGTCGCCGGGCCGGGGCCGTTCGACGCCGTCATCCTCGGCTTCGACGGAGCGATGCTGGCGCTCGCCGCGCTGCTGCTCTTCGCGGCCCGCAAGGCTGCCGCCCGGGGATCCGCTGCCGCTCGGGACGCGAAGGGCCGCGACACGGCGCGGGGGCGGAACGCCCTGCTGAGCGGTGAGGGCGGCCTCAGGACACAGCCCTGAGGCCATCCGGACGGTCCCGTCTCAGACCGTTTCCGGTCGATGGGTTCGACCCTGTGAGGTGAACCGCGCCCTGCCCCCTCTCCCAGAGGGAGAGGGTTGGGGTGAGGGGTATGAC
>NZ_LSIX01001127.1:0-661 GCF_001556475.1 Methylobacterium sp. CCH5-D2
ATCTCGGTGGTGGTCTGGGTGGGCTACGACAACGCCGACGGCACCCGCCGGACGCTCGGGCGCGGCCAGACCGGCGGCCATCTCGCGGTGCCGATCGCGGGCCGGATCTTCGAGGCGGCCTGGACGAACGGTGTGCCCAAGACCCCGCTCGCCGGCCCCTCGCCGGAGGCGCGGCCGCTGATCGCCGACATCGGCGGCGAGCACTTCCGCCGGAGCGGCGACGGCCGGGTCGCCGACACCCAGTTCCGCCTCGTGCCGCGCGAGACCGTCTACGCCGGGCGCCCCGACGCCGAGGACGGCGACCTCGCGGGCGGGGCCGAGGACGGGGCGGACGTCGCCGGCGACCTCTTCGGCAACATGACGGGCGAGCGCGGCCCGAGGCCCGAGCCCGACCTGCTCGACCCGTTCGGCGAGCGCCGTCCCGCCCGCAGCCGCCGCGCGCAGGGCGACCTCGACGGCTACCGGCCCTGGCCGGGCACCGGCCGCTCGCCCTTCGGCGACGACGACTACGACGCGCGACCGCGCCGCCGCGACCCGGACTACCTGTTCGGCGACGACCCGCGCTACTGACGCGCCCCTTCCCGACATCCTCCCCGACATCCTCCGAGGACAACGCCCCGTGCGGACACAGCTTCCGGCAGCCCTGGCTCTCGCCCTGATC
>NZ_LSIX01001128.1:0-266 GCF_001556475.1 Methylobacterium sp. CCH5-D2
CCGTGCCCTCGTCCACCCGCTGCTCGGCCGCCCCGATCGCGAAGCCGTGCAGGCCGTGATCGCGGAGGTGGAAGGCGACGTTGAGGAGCGCGATCTCCAGGATGCGCTCGGCACAGAGCACCCGCGGCAGGTCCGCGGGGACGCGGTCGATCACCGGGGCGTCGCGCAGGACGTTGCCCTGCAGGAAGGGCAGGAAGGCCGCGACCGTCGCGGCGAGGTCGCTCTCGCCGACGCCCTCCTCCGACCCGCGCGCGAGGCTCAGCATG
>NZ_LSIX01001129.1:0-9348 GCF_001556475.1 Methylobacterium sp. CCH5-D2
CTCTCGCTCAGCGCCATCTTGTTCGTGAACGGGTTCAGCACGGCGTCGGTGAAGAACGGCGTGAATCCGGCGCCCTGGATGCCCGCCACGGCCTGGATGTAGGAGCCCGGCTGCGCCGACACGCCGGCGTAGAGCTGCGCGCCGTTGACGTAGGCGCCCTGGAGGTAGAGGGTGTCGCCCGGCGCGATGAAGGGCAGGTTGATCTTCACGCCGCCCTGGACCGCCCACCCGTACTCGGTGGGCGTCCGGCCGATGCCGCGCTGGTTCGTGTTGCTGAGGGCGGCGCCGAGATTCGTGCCGACGAAGGTGCCCAGGGCGGCGTTGCCGACGTTCAGCTCGTGCACGGCGGCCGAGATCTGGGCCGAGCCCCAGGGCTGGTCGTAGCGCAGGACGCCGACGAAGTCGGGCATGCGGTTGCGCTCGATCAGATCGACGAAGCCGACGCCGGTCGGCAGACCGTCCGCGGAGTAGCCGACGAAGATCGGGGTCAGGGAGTTGGTCTGCGCGAAGATGCCGGCCGTCGAGTTTCCGGCCGCCGCCGCGGTCACCGCCGCGGCCTGGGCCGAGAAGATCGGCGTGCGGCGGAAGCTCGGATCCTCCATCGAGAGGGTCGCCGAGAAGCCGTTGCCGAGGGTGGCGGTGTAGGCCACGAGGTTGGTGGAGGCCGCGTCCGAGCCGGCGGTCGCACCGATCATCTCGAAGTCGTGGGCGTAGAAGTCGAAGAACGAGGACGCACGGCCCGCCGTGAAGCCGGCGAACTGCACGAAGGCCTTGTCCGTGTTGAAGTATTGCTGCACGCGGCCGAAGGCGTCGACGCCGGTGCCCGAATAGGCGTTGCCGATGCGGATCTGCGTCGTCGAGTGGAAGGTCGGGATGCCGGTGCGGCTCGCCGCCTCGAGGCGGAGGAAGGCGCGCAGCGTCCCGTAGTCGGTCTTGGTCCTGGCATCGAGGTTGATGCGGGCGAGGCCCCGGTAGCCGCTGTAATCGCCGCTCCCGACGCCGGTCGCCGTGCCGGGATTCCGGTTGTAGGGCCCCTGGACCCCGTACTCGAACCGCGCGCGGCCCGACAGGCGCAGGCAGGTATCGGTACCCGGGATGTAGAAGAAGCCGGCACCGTAGGTGGTGCAGATGCGGACATACTCGATCGGCACCGCCTTCTTCGTCGGCAGATCCGCCGCATAGGCACCGCTCACCCCAAGAACTGCCACCGACCCGAGCAGGATCCGCTTGGTCTTCATCACGTCAAACCCTCCAGTCGTCAGCCGCCCGCGTCTCACGGTTCGGCCAACCGCTCCCCAGACACAGTTGTCGGATGCACGCGTCGGCGCTGACGACGCACATTCGGAAGAACATTGATCTTCTTCAGGATTTTGATTTGATTCGATACAGCCAATCAAGACGATGTGGCTATAAAATCAGCTCTCTCCGGGCCGACAAAATTACGAATACAGAAATGTTGTAATTTTGCCTCAGCCCGAGACCGGCGCGTCACCGCGCACGGCGGGAGCCGCGCCGAAGGCCGCGATGGGCGAAGGCCGCGATGGGGATGGACCCGAGCCCGACGCCGGCCCTGCCGGCCGCCCGGGGCTCGACGGGGCGCATCACGATCGTCGGACGGTACCGGGCCGCATCGCGCGCCTGTCGGGCCCGCGCATCGCCCGGGCGAAGGGACGGCCCACCGCGACACGCCCACGTGACGGCACTCTATCGGCGCGCATCGCCCTGCCTCCCCGGACAATGCCGGATGGTTCTGGCGACCACCCTGACATGGATCCGGGTTTACATTATATGATGCGTAAAGGCAAATCCCCGCCGAGGCCGCCGACCTGCGGACTCTTGAGCGCGCAGGCGCCGAGAACGTGCTGGCGCAGGAACACGGCGGCCGCCTCGCGATGGCCGCTCGCGAGAAGATCGAGAAGCGCGAGGTGCTCGCGCGACTGCACCGGCAGCCGGCTGCGGTCGATCGTGATCCGGTACTCGATGAGACGCCTCAGGCGGTTCACCCGCTTGAGCGAGCTGAGGAAGAAGTCGTTCCCCGAACAAGCTATCAGCATCTCGTGAAAGGCGCAGTTGCTGTGGAAGATCTCGGCCCGCGACATCGTCAGGTGATCGCGCAGGATGCGCTCCTGCTCCTGCCTGGCGGCATTGAAGGCCTGCTCATCGAGCTTGAAGCTTGGCAGCCGCATCGCCTCCCACTCGATCGAGGCGCGGAACTGGTAGGCCTGCTCGTAGGCGTCGCGCGAGTTCAGCATCGGACCGAACGCCCAACCGTTGCCGGGAAGACGCTCCGCCCAACCCTCCTCGGCAATTCTGTAGAGGATCTTGGCCAGCCGGATGCGCGGCACGTCGTAGAGCCGCATCAGCTCGGCCTCGCTGACGCGGTCGGCGAGCTTGCCGTCGAGGCGGTCCTCCGCGATCTTGAGATAGGTCGCGTCCTCGGCATCCGCCGCGGGCAGGCTCGAGCGCTCGATCTCGGCCAGCCGGCCCGCCGCGTCGGAGAGGAAGTAGCCCCGGTTCGGCTCCGACCGGACGACGCCGCTCCTCTCGAGTTCCCGGAGCGCGGCGTTGATGGGCGCCCGGGAGACCCGAAGGCTGTCGGCCAGGGTCTGGCTCGGCAGATGCTGCCCCGGGATCAGTCTTCCCTCCCGGATCTGATCGAGGATCTGCGCGGTCACCTGGGGGACGAGACTGGGTCTTGGCATCTTCGCTTCGAAGGGCGCCTTCGCGGTTTCGTCGTCTGATGCATCCATATCCGGTGCCCGTCCAGCGCGCGCGCGCTTGCCGCTCGACCTGAATTGTGTTTAAAGTCCATAAAAGTCAAATTGGGAGGATGTGGTGTCGAACGGTCGCGATGTCCGAGAGGTCGCGTGCGATCGTCGGACCGCGATCCGGACGATCGCGGGCATCGCGCTGGCGGTTTCCCGAGCGAGCGATCTCAGCGCCACGCCGCAGACGAAGGACGCCCACGTGCCGACCCGATCCCGCATCGTCTATGTCGGTTGCCGCACGACCCGCGAGCGCAACGCGCGCGGCGACGGGATCACGGTGTACCGCGCGCCCGACGACGGCGCGGCCTGGGAAGAGATCCAGCGCCTCGACGGCCTGGTGAACCCGTCGTTCCTGGCCTTCGACCACGCGCGGCGGACGCTCTACACCGTGCACGGCGACGGGAGCGACGTGAGCAGCTTCCGCGTGGATGCGCGGGACGGACGGCTGACCTTCATCAACCGCGTCGGCTGCCGCGGGAAGAACCCGGTGCACCTCGTCGTCGCGCCGTCGGGCCGCCATCTCGTCGTCGCCAATCACCTCACGGTCGGCCCCCACGTGTCGAGCCTCGCGGTTCTGGCCATCGGCGCGGACGGCGCGTTGGGCGAGGTCGTCGATCACCACCCGTTGACGGGGCGGATCGGACCGCATCGGACCGAGCAGCCCTTCGCGAAGCCGCATCAGGTGGTGTTCGACCCCGCCGGCCGCTTCCTCGCGGTTCCCGACAAGGGGCTCGATCTCGTATCGACCTTCCGCCTCGACGAGGCCGGACGGCTGCATCCGTCCGGCGCGCCGCCCGCGGCGGCGCGGGAGGGAGCCGGGCCGAGGCATCTCGCCTTCCATCCGACGCTGCCCTTCGTCTTCGTCCTGAACGAGTTGTCCTCGACGGTGATGGCCTGCGCGTACGCACCCGATACCGGGGCGATCACGCCGCACCAGGAAATCTCCGCGCTTCCGGACACGTTCGTCGGCTTCAGTCGCGCCTCCGAGATCGAGATCGCGCGCGACGGCCGCTTCGTCTACGCCAGCAACCGCGGGCACGAATCCATCGCGGCCTTCGCGGTCGATGCGGCGACCGGACGCCTGGCGCCGGTGGGCTGGACCGACGCCGCGGGCAGGACGCCGCGCTTCTTCACGCTCGATCCCTCGGCGGACCGTGTCCTCGTCGCCAACGAGGACAGCGACGGGGTCGTCAGCTTCGCGCGCGATCCCGACAGCGGCCGCCTGCTCGAACCCTCGCCGGTCGCCCGGACCGGAAGCCCGACATGCCTGCTGGTCGGAGCCGGCTGACGCCCCGATCGGCCGTCGATGCCGGGGCGGCCTATCCGGCCGGACCCCGATGACCGAATGATCGCCGCGTGCGGCCGCCCGCGGGCGCTCAGGCCCCGCGATGGGGCGGGCATCTCCGGGGAAGGGGGCGGGTCCGCCTCGCGCGCCGGATAAGCGGGGGGCGACCGCCGAAGACCGGGGAACGCCGATCGCGCGGGCGCCGCGGGCCGCGATTGCCCGCGACGCCCGCGACCGGGTCAGTAGCGCAGGGTCAGGCCGCCGCTCACCGCGAAGGCGTCGCCGCCGGTGCGGGCGAAGGTCGTGGCCCCGGTCAGCGTCGCGCTGACATTCGCCGAGAGATCGGCCCGGAGCCCGCCCTCGACCTGGCCGTAGACGCCGCGTCCGAGGCCGCCGAGCGGCGTCTGGATCGGCAGGAGCGGCGTCGCGGTCAGGGTCGTCACCAGGATGCGGTTGCCGTCGAGGAACTGGTGCTCGGCCGTCACGTTCAGGAAGCCGGTGACGAGGCTGCCCGCGACGGCGAGGGGCACGGTGCGGATCTGGGCGCCGGCCCGGCCGACCAGGGTGTCGAAGCCCGTGTCGCGCACCGACTGCGTCAGCCCGGGGTCGCCGCGCTCCGTGTAGCCGTTGACCCGGGTGTTGGCGTAGCCGAGACCCACGATCGGGCCGACGCGCCAGCCGTTCCAGTCGTCGAACAGGTAGCCGCCCTTCGCCACCACGGCGACGCCGTTGCCGGTGGTGCGCGCGCTGAGCTGATCGATGACGCCGGGCCGCTCGATCGCGTAGTCGTGACGGCCGTAGACCACGGCGGCGTCGCCGAACAGGTTGGTGCCCGTATAGGAGCCGTAGGTGGCGAACTGGAAGGCGTCCGCCCGGATGCTGCCGCCGCCGTCGCGGAGCCGGGCATCCGGGTTCAGGTAGTTGAACGCCAGGCCGAACCGGGCGCCGCGCGCGGGCGTCGCCTCGATGCCGACCATGCCGCCGGGGCTGTCGTAGTCGAAGCCGGTGGCGTAGCCGCGCGTGCCGACGGTGCCGCCCGCGTAGGTCGCCTGACCCCAGACGATCACCGGGCTCGGCGCCGCCCCGGGAACGGGCATGCCGGCCGCGGCCTCGGCCGCGCCCGGGACCTGCGGGAAGAGACGCATCGCGTCGAGGCGCTGCAGCAGCGTGGCGCCGAAGCTCGTCGTGCTGATCTGCCCGATCTCGGCCTGCGCCGCGATCCCGTTCGGCGCCGCCAGCACGTTGACCATGTAGCGGGCGAGGTTCAGGTAGCCGGCCTCGGTGAGGTGGACGCCGTCGTAGGACAGGAAGGTGTTCTGCACGGCCCGGGAGCCGCCGATGCACGCCGCGACCGCCGTGCAGGGCACCGTGACGTTCGCGAAGCCGTAGCGACCGGGATTGGCCTGCACGAGCTGCCCGATGAGGCCGTTGTCGAGCAGGAAGATCCGCGTGCCGGCCTGGGCGAAGGGGGCGAGTCCCTCCTGGAGGCCGTTGAAGTAGCTTCGCGCGAGCACGTCGCCCGCCGCGGCGTTGCCGGAGGCGGCGACCACCGGCAGGGGGGAGAGGCTGCTGAAGGCATTGAACACGATCGTCCGCGCGCCGGCGGCGACGAGCGGGGCGACGTTGCCCACCGCGTTGGCGGCCACGGCCTGCCCCAGCGGCACCGCCTGCGCGGCGGTGATGCCCCCGGCGGACGGGTAGATCAGGTCGTTGCCGCCGATGTTGATCACCGCGAGATCGCCCGGGCCGAAGCGGCCGCCCGTGCTCCGGAAGGCGGAGACCTGCTGGGTCAGGCCCGGCAATCCCGGCACGACGTTGGTGGCGTCGGTCTTGGCGCCGCCGACCGCGTAGTTGACGACCGCCGTGTCCGGCAGCCCGTACGATGCCTGCAAGCCATCGACGAAGTTCGCCCCGTTGGAGAAACGGCCGTTCACGTAGATCGGCGGCAGGGGCATGCCCGACAGGCGGACCTGATTTCCGGTATCGGCGTAGCTGTCGCCGAAGACGACCAGCCGGGACACGCCCTGCGCGACCGCGCCGTGGGAGATGGCCAGCACCATGCCCCCGGCGCAGGTCGCGATCCGCGCCCCGCGCAGCGATGATTTGGCAACGCGTGCCATCGATTTTCCCCCAGCATTGTCGTTTATTACTATCGTCACGGAATAATAGCGCGGAGCATTCCCGTCAAGCTTGATCTATTTCGATTTTAGATTGCCAATCCTTCACAAATACCGCGCAAGTTGCGGCGCTCGTCTGATCTCGGTCGCCCCTGCCGGGGGTTGGGAGCGTGACCGAACGCGGTCTCGGCCTCGACGGTCCCCGGGCGCGGCGCCGCGCGAGCCCGCCGTTGCGGGCACCTCTCATTCCGCCGCGTCGGCGGCGCGCGCGCGACCGGCATCCGCGGCCGAACCCCCTGCCGGATCCGGACGCGGCGCGGGCGCCTGCACGGTGCCGGCGCGGAGATGCTCGAACGACGCGTCGTCGAGGTCCGGCCAGCCGAGCCGTCGGCGCAGGCGCGCCATCTCGGTCCGGAAGGTCTCGGTGTGGACGTAGGTGGCGTGGCGGGGCGAGTCGACGTAGCGCCGGCCGCCGCGCAGGTCCGGATCGTCCTCCCGGAGCCGCGCGTCGAGCCAGTCGCGGTCCCGGCCGGTCTCGGTCGCGTGGATGTCGGCGACGATCAGCTGGGCCATCTCGTCGAAGCGGCGATAGGCAGCGTCGGCGAACTCCGCGAAGCCGAGCACGTAGAGCCCGCGCCGCTCGCGGTGGATCGCGTTGAGGTAGAGGAGCGGCCGACCGCCCGTCCAGGTGAACAGGGCCGGATCGAGGAAGGGCAGGGCGTGGACGTAGCCGGTGGCGAGCACCACCACGTCGACCGCCTCCTCCGAGCCGTCGCGGAACACGGCGCGGTCCTCCCGCAGCGCCACGAGATCGGGCTTCGCGACCAGGGTGCCGTGGCTCAGATGGTGCAGGACCTGCGTGTTCATGATCGGGTGGCTGGAGAGCGCGTCGTGGTCCGGCTCCGGCAGGCCGAGCCGGGTCAGGTCGCCGTTCAGCGTGTCGAGCAGGGCCCCGACATCGCCCGATACGGCGATGCCCCGCGGCGGGGGAACCTGCCCGCTCATCAGCACGTCGGTCGGTACGCCGAAGAGGTGCTTGGGGATGAAGCGGTAGCCGCGCCGCACGCTGAGGAAGGCGCTGCGGGCGAACCGCGCGGCGTCGCAGGCGATGTCGACCCCCGAATTGCCCGCGCCGACGACGAGCACGCGCTTGCCCGCGAAGGCGTGCGGCCGGGCATACGCCACCGAATGGAGGACCTCCCCGCGGAAGCCGTCGCGGCCGGGGATCTCCGGCAGGTTCGGATGCCACGTCGTGCCGGGGCAGGCGACGACGCCGGCGTAGCGGCGCACCTCGCCGGTCGAGAGGGTGACCCGCCAGCCGTCCCCGGTCGGCTCGGCCGAGGTCACCGCGGTGTCGAGGGTCACGTGCCCGTAGAGCCCGTAGGCGCGCGCGAAGCCGCGGATGTAGTCGAGGATCTGCCGCCCGGACGGGTAGTCCGGGTAGTGCTCCGGCATCGGGAAGCCGTAGAAGTACGAGGTCCATTTCGACGAGATGAAGTGGGCGCTCTCGTAGAGCGGGGTGCCGCTGTTGTCGGGGTCCCAGAGGCCGCCCACGTCGCCGTGCCGCTCGAAGCAGTCGAACGGGATCCCCTCCCGCAGGAGCGCGCGCGCCATGATCAGCCCGCTCGGCCCGGCGCCGACGATGCAGTAGCGGCCGCGATAGGCGGCGACCGGCGCGGCCTTGCGCGCGGTGACGGGGCGGTAGGCGGTCGCGGCGATCCGCGCGTAGGCCTCGGGCCGGTTCCGCCGCAGCCAGCCGGCATAGCCGATCGCGCCGGCCGCGAGCGGCAGGAACAGCCAGGGCAGGTTGTTGACGACCGGGTTGTCGGTGCCGGTCAGCGTTCCGTAGCTGAGGATCACCAGCACGAGGAAGGCCGTCAGCCCCGCCGCGGCGAGGCCGGGCATCACCTTGGTGGCGAGGAGCCGGGCGGGGCGCGCCCCGCGGAAGAACCCGACGACCGCCAGCGCGCAGGCGATCTGCATGGCGATGATGCCGATCGTGCCCAGCCCGATCATCGACGAGGCGATGCCGAGATAGGGGTCGATGCCCCCGAGGCCGAGCCCGATCACCAGGAGGGCTTCGAGGCCCGTCATCGCGAGGCTCGCGACGTGGGGGGCGCGGTGGTCGGGGTGGAGCCGCGCGAGCTCCGTCGGGAGCAGGTGGTCGCCGGCCAGCGCGAAGACGTAGCGGCTCGCGGCGTTGTGGACCGCCAGGAAGCTCGCCAGGATGCTCATCACCAGCAGGAGGCCGAACGCCGCGGCCAGCCCCTCGCCGCCGTAGGCAGTGGCCAGGGTGAACAGGAAGGTGCCGGACTCGCGCTGCGCGAGCCCGCGGACCGCCGCGGTGCCGGCCGCGCCGATGATGATCCAGATGGAGGCGAGGTAGAACACGCCGACGAGGGCGAGCGCGGCGTAGGTCGCCCGCGGGATGGCGCGCCGGGGATCGCGGGTCTCCTCGCCGTAGAGGGCCACCGCCTCGAAGCCGACGAAGCAGACGATGGCGAAGGGGATGACCGCGCCGATGCCCGGATCGGCGACGTGCGCGAGGCTCCAGACCTCCGGCGGGAAGGCGTCCGCGCCCCTGCGCGCGATCACCAGCGCCTCGAAGACCACGAGGACGGCGAACTCCGCCGCCAGAAGCCAGGTCAGGAGCCTCGCCGAGAGATCGAGCGAGCGGTATCCGAGCAGGCCGATGAGGCCGATGCCCGCCGCCGCGCAGGCGAGCCAGGAGACGTCGAGACCGGCCTCGTGCAGGACCAGCGCCGCGAAGTAGCCGAACCCGGCCCCCGTCCCGACCGCGTAGGCCGCGTAGGCGATGACCGCCGCGTAGGCCGCCACGACCCCGGCCGCCCGGCCCAGGCCCTGGCCCACCTGGGTGTAGAAGGCGCCCTTGCTGACGATCTCGCCGCTGAGGGCGACGTAGCCGACGGCGAAGCAGAACAGGGTCAGGCCGACCAGGGCGAAGGCGGCCGGCATCGACAGCGCCGCCTCCCGCGACAGGGCGAGCGGCGTGTTGCCGACCAGGGCGGCCAGCGGCGCGGCGGCGGCGACCACCAGCACGACGACGCGACCCGGACCGATGAACCCCGTCCGCCCCTGCGCGGTCGGGTAGGTATCGGAGTTCCGGATCGGTCGGCTCATCGGGCGGCGCCCTCGGGGGGCGCGTTCTCGGGGGGAG
>NZ_LSIX01000112.1:0-1897 GCF_001556475.1 Methylobacterium sp. CCH5-D2
GCGGCATCGAGCGCGGCGGCGAGCCGGGCCCGGTCCTGCTCCATCAGGGCGAGCTCGGTGTCGCGGTCGTCGGGCGCCGCGGCCGCCTCGACGCGGCGCGCCACCACGGCCTCCAGCCGGGCGAGCGCGGTGCCGAGGCGGGCGAGCGCGTCGGCCACGGCGGGTTCGGCCGGAGCGGCCGGCGGGGAGGTCGCAGCGTTCGTCGCAGCGTCGGTCGCAGCGTTCATGGGGCGTCGAGCTTCCGGTGCCGGCCTCGCCCGCGGGCGGGCTGGAATCCGGTTTTCCCCAAAGCCGGCGCGGATTTCCAGTCCGGCGCCCGCGGTTCGCCCCGCTATCCCGCGGGGAACCCACCGGGAGCGCGGGTAAGCCGGGGGGTAACCCCTGATTGTCACGCCGGTGCGTTTGACAGGTGGGGGGGCCATGTTAGACAGCCGCCGCGTGCCCCGCCGGGCCCGCGGCCGCGGGCCGCAACGTGCCGGAATATCGACCTGTGACAGTCCTTTGGCCGGTCTTTTGGCCTACGCGCGCGCCGTTCGCGGATCGGACGATCCCGGGCGGCCCGGTGCGGTTGGACGAGACAGGTTCGCGGCACGCTCAAGCCGCCACGGTCACGGTTCATCCCCGGTTCAGCCCGGACGCTCCTAGAGCGGTCCCGCACGCGGAAGGCCGGCGCGGACGCCGCCCTCTCAACGCAGAATTCGGACGCCCAAGGCGCGGCGCCCCCGATCAGGAAGGAGTCACGCCGTGACGGTGAAGGTTGCCATCAACGGGTTCGGCCGCATCGGCCGCAACGTGCTGCGCGCGATCCACGAGGCCGGCCGCCAGGACATCGAGGTCGTGGCGATCAACGATCTCGGCCCCGTCGAGACCAACGCGCACCTGCTGCGCTACGACTCGGTCCACGGCCGCTACCCGGGCGAGGTCGCGGTGGACGGCGACTTCCTCGTCGTGGACGGCAAGCGCATCAAGGTCACGGCCGTGCGCAACCCGGCCGAGCTGCCCCACCGCGACCTCGGCGTCGACATCGCGCTCGAGTGCACCGGCATCTTCACCTCGCGGGACAAGGCCAAGGCGCACCTCGACGCGGGCGCCAAGCGCGTCATCGTGTCGGCGCCCGCCGACGGCGCCGACCTCACGGTCGTCTACGGCGTGAACCACGACAAGCTGACCTCGGATCACCTCGTGATCTCGAACGCCTCGTGCACCACGAACTGCCTCGCCCCGGTCGCCAAGGTGCTCAACGAGCTGGTCGGCATCGAGCGCGGCTTCATGACGACGATCCACTCCTACACCAACGACCAGCCCTCGCTCGACCAGATGCACAAGGATCTGTACCGGGCGCGCGCGGCCGCCCTGTCCATGATCCCGACCTCGACGGGCGCCGCCAAGGCGGTGGGCCTCGTCCTGCCGGAGCTGAAGGGCCGGCTCGACGGCACCGCGATCCGCGTGCCGACCCCGAACGTCTCGGCGGTCGATCTCGTCTTCACGGCCAAGCGCGCCACGACGGTCGAGGAGATCAACGAGGCGATCAAGGCGGCGGCCGCCGGCCCGCTCAAGGGCGTGCTCGGCGTCACCGACCGGCCGAACGTCTCGATCGACTTCAACCACGATCCCCACTCTTCGACCTTCCACCTCGACCAGACCAAGGTCATGGACGGCACCTTCGTGCGCATCCTGTCCTGGTACGACAACGAGTGGGGCTTCTCGAACCGCATGGCCGACACGGCCGTGGCGCTCGCCAAGCTGATCTGACGTCCACGCCGCCCGCGCCCCCCAACCGGGGCGCGGGCGGCGGCACTTCCGGGCCATCCCGCGCGGGATGGCCGACGGCCCTCGTTCTCGCCTTCCGATCACGCAGGATGCCCCCGATGACCGACGCCGCGCCGACCAAGTCGCC
>NZ_LSIX01001130.1:0-18454 GCF_001556475.1 Methylobacterium sp. CCH5-D2
TCGCCACGGCGCGAGGGGCTTTGCCCCCCGCCCACCCCGCGACCCTCCCCGAGGATCGGCCCGGACGACCATGAACGCACCCGTGAACCCGAAGAAGCTGATCAAGGGCGGCCTGCACGACTGGGAGGTCGTGATCGGCATGGAGATCCACGCCCAGATCACCAGCCGCTCCAAGCTGTTCTCCGGCGCCTCGACCGCCTTCGGTGCCGAGCCCAACGCCCACGTCTCGCTCGTCGACGCGGCCATGCCCGGCATGCTGCCGGTGATCAACGAGGAGTGCGTGGCGCAGGCGGTGCGCACCGGCCTCGGGCTGAAGGCCAGGATCAACCTGCGCTCGGTGTTCGACCGGAAGAACTACTTCTACCCGGACCTGCCGCAGGGCTACCAGATCTCGCAGTACAAGGACCCGATCGTCGGCGAGGGCGAGGTGCTGGTCGATCTGCCCGAGGGCGAGTCGATCACGGTCGGCATCGAGCGCCTGCACCTTGAGCAGGATGCCGGCAAGTCGCTGCACGACCAGGCGCCGAACCTGAGCTTCGTCGATCTCAACCGCTCGGGCGTCGCCCTGATGGAGATCGTCTCGCGACCCGATCTGCGCTCGTCCGAGGAGGCCAAGGCCTACGTGACGAAGCTGCGCACCATCCTGCGCTATCTCGGCACCTGCGACGGCGACATGGAGAAGGGGAATCTCCGCGCCGACGTGAACGTCTCGGTGCGCCGCCCCGGTGAGCCGCTCGGCACCCGCTGCGAGATCAAGAACGTCAACTCGATCCGCTTCATCGGCCAGGCCATCGAGACCGAGGCGCGCCGCCAGATCGCGATCCTCGAGGACGGGGGCGCGATCGTGCAGGAGACCCGCCTGTTCGACCCGGGCCGGGGCGAGACCCGCTCGATGCGCTCGAAGGAAGAGGCGCACGATTACCGCTACTTCCCCGACCCGGACCTCCTGCCGCTGGAGTTCAGCCAGGACTTCGTGGACGGGCTCGCGGCCGGCCTGCCGGAGCTGCCCGACGCCAAGAAGGCGCGCTTCGTGGCCGATTTCGGCCTCTCGCCCTACGACGCGGGCGTGCTGGTGGCCGAGCGGGCGTCCGCCGACTTCTACGAGGCGGTGGCCAAGGGCCGCGACGGCAAGGCCGCGGCGAACTGGGTGATCAACGAGCTGTTCGGGCGCCTCAACAAGGAGGGGCTCGGCATCGACCAGAGCCCGGTCTCGGCGGACCAGCTGGGCAGCATCATCGACCTGATCGGCGAGGGCACGATCTCGGGCAAGATCGCCAAGGACCTGTTCGAGATCGTCTGGACCGATGGTGGCGACCCGCGTGCCGTCGTCGAGGCCCGCGGCATGAAGCAGGTCACCGACACCGGCGCGATCGAGGCGGCGGTGGACCAGATCATCGCCCAGAACCCCGACAAGGTCGCGCAGGCGCGAGAGAAGCCGACGCTGCTCGGCTGGTTCGTCGGCCAGACCATGAAGGCCACCGGCGGCAAGGCCAACCCGGCGGCCGTGAACGCCCTGCTGAAGGCGAAGCTCGGAATCGCGTGAGGCCCATCGCGGGGACGTGTATCCCCTCTCCCCGCCTGCGGGGAGAGGGCGGCCCGTTTCCTTTACGGTCCCGAACGTCGGATCTCACCGCACATGGGTTCAGCCCGCACGCAGCCTGCTGGGCTGTCGGCGAGCGCTCGGCACCTTCGCGATGGTCATTATCTCCACGGCACTGCCGGAGTGAACCGCGCCGGAGACGGCTTGAGGTGGGGCATTTCGCGTGTTCGAAGTCGCGCCGTTCGGCCGCTTCTGCGCCCCTGGAGCCGTCCTCCGCCGGGTTGTCCGCTCGATCTGCCGCTAGGCTCTCGGCCGGACCGGTCCGAGAGTGGTCGTTACGGCGTTCTGCTGGGGTGGAGTCATTCCTGTCTCCTTCAGCTTCGCTCACGGATCGTCGCGCCAGATATTCGCGCCTTGCGCGCCGTATCCGGAACGGTTGTGCTTCCCTTCCCGAAGCACCCAGAGAGATTGCGACCGTATTCGACAGACGTCAATCGGAAAATCGGGGCTTGGCCAAAACGTATTCGCCACGCTCGGGCGCCTTCGCGGCGCACGCGCAGGCGATCAAGGACTTAGGCATAGGGGCGCTGCGGTGCAAAAAGCCGGCGCCGCGGCGCCCGGCGAGGTGTTCGGCCACGCGAGCATTCAACGGACGCCGGTGAGCGTGCGGCTCAGATCCGCGAACCACGCCGGACGGGTCCCGACGCCGTTGTTGACCATCACGGTCGCGGTCATGCCGGCCACCAGCGGCACGTCCTCCGGCACCTGATCGATGCGGATGCGCACCGGGACGCGCTGAGCGAGGCGAACCCAGGTGAAGACCGGATCGACGTCCGGCAGCCCCTGCGTGCTCGGTGCGGCGCTGGCGGTGGCGATGCCGAGCGTGACGCTCTCCACCGTCCCCTTCAAGACCGGCGCGAAGCCCATGAGCTGCATCTCGGCCGGGTCGTTCACGTGGATGTTGGCCATCTTCGTCTCCTCGAAGTAGCCGTCGATCCAGAACGTGTCCGTGTCGATCACCCGGAGGTTGACCGTGCCGGTGGTGGCATAGTCGCCCACGCGCAGCAGCAGGTTGGTCACGCGGCCGTTGACCGGCGCCCGCACTTCCGTGCGCTTGAGGTTGATCCGAGCCTGGGAGAGATGTGCCTTGGCGGTCGCCAGTGCGGCCTCGGCGATCTTGGCGGTCCCGGCATATTGCTGCTTCTGCTCGACGGATGTCGAGAGGGTGGTCAGCGCCTGCCGGCGGTCCGACTCCGCGTTCTTGACCTGCAGGTCGGCCTCGCGGTTCCTCACCTCGGCCTCGGCCTGCGTCACGGCGATCTCGAAATCGAAGGGGTCGATCGTGTAGAGCACATCGCCGCGCTTGACCGTCTGATTGTCGGAAACCTTCAGCGCGACGATCTGGCCCGAGACCTGGGGCGCGACGGCGGCCACCTGCACGCGCACGCGCCCGTCCCGGGTCCAGGGCGCCGTGACGTAGATGTGCCAGACCACGGCCGCAGCCGCGAGCGCCACGGCCAGGATCGCGGCGGTCGCGGCGAACCGGAGGAGCTTGCGCACCCGGCCGTGCCGCGGAACGCCCGCGTCCCGGACCGCGGCCGGCTCCGCGCGCCCGGTGTCCCGCCCGGCATCCTGCTCGGCCGAGCGGCCGGCCTTCGGGTCGTCCTCGTCGGCCATCAGATCAGAACCACCAGCAGGGCGAGAATGCAGACGTAGATCCCGGCCTCCGTCAGCGGCGGGTTCGCCACGTAGCGGCCGAGGGGGACCCGCGCGAAGAGCGTGCGCAAGAGGACGAGGATCGCGAAGGCGCCGAGCGCGTAGGCGACGAAGGGAGATATCAGGACCCCTCCGATCTGAAGGTCCGTGCGCATTCTCAGCTCCCTCGGAAAGGCCCGACGGCCAGATGCCGCAGGAGGCGGCGGTACCGGCCGATCAGCCGGTCGGGCACGGCGCCGCTGGCCTCAGACATCGGCGCCGGGATCCGGCAACGCGGCGGCGTCCCGGGCCTTCGTCGCCACGCGCATCTGCCAGAGGCAGAGCAGCGGCGTGACGACCAGTTCCACGCCGAGCGCGCCCAGCATGGTCAGCGACGGGATGCCGGTGAGATAGAGCCCAAGCAGGCGCGCGAGGCCCCCCAGACCCACCACGAGGGTGAGGAAGCGGAACAGGCGCCCCTTGGCCTCGATGTCCGGCACGCAGGTCCAGAACAGGATGCCGATGCCGGCGAGCAAACCCGAGAGGTAGCGGAAATGGCTGTCCGTCGAGACGCTCTCGACGCCGGACGAGAGCCCGTTCACGCCGAACAGCACCCCGTAGAGGCCGGCGGCGAACGGGATCACCGCGCCGGCCGCGACCACGCGCTGAAGTGCCTGCCGCTCGTTCATCGCACCCCGCGTGCCATCGACCGCCCGCGGATCAGAACCCGCGGGTCGGCTCCCGGTTGCTGATCGCCTCAGGCTTTGTCGTTGCCTTTCAGGCGCTTGTTGCACTTGCTCCAGAACTGAGGCCATTTCGGCCCCTGCGTGGCCTTCTGCGCATCGGTGAGCGCGCGCCACTCGGTCCCGCACTGCTTCTGCCGGGCGCGCGCCGCGCTCTGGCCGGCGCTCGGCTCCTTCGCGGGCTTGGCGGTCTCGAGCTTGGCGGTCTCGGCGGCCTCCTTCGGCGCCGCCTGGGCCGGGAGGGGCGCGGCGGCGAGGAGCGGCAGGGCGAGCGCAGTGCCGACGAGGAGGCGGTGGAGCATCGTAGCGGATCCGGAGGTTCGACCGCGAGTCGGCCCGCGGCGGGCCATGGGATTTCAGACCCAATCGGTCGGCAGGGCAAGGCCCCGGACGAGCGCGCCCCCGGCATCGCTTGACGGAGACGCGCCGCCGTCTCGCGGCCTGCGGGAGCGGGACACGCTTGAGCGCGGTGGAGGATCCGCGCTAGCTAGGCCGTAGCGGACGGTGCCTCGCCGGCCGGCAGATCGGACTTGCGGACGACGGCGTCGTCCTTAACCTCACAGGCTCGCCCGGCGTCCGCGCCCGGCGAGACCGAGCCGGAGCATCGCGCCATGGCCGCCGCCCAGGGCAAGCCCATCGACCTCCACACTTGGAGCACGCCGAACGGCTGGAAGATCCCGATCATGCTGGAGGAGTGCGGGCTGCCCTACCGCGTGATCCCGGTCAATATCGGCAAGGGCGAGCAGATGGCGCCCGAGTTCCTGAAGATCTCGCCCAACAACAAGATCCCGGCGATCGTGGACCCGGACGGGCCCGGGGGTGAGCCGATCACGGTGTTCGAGTCCGGCGCCATCCTGCAATATCTCGGCCGCAAGACCGGTTGCCTCTACCCGAAGGACGAGCGGGCGCGGGTGGCGGTCGATCAGTGGCTGTTCTGGCAGGTCGGAGGCTTCGGGCCGATGCTGGGCCAGACCCACCATTTCAAGATCTACGCGCAGGAGAAGATCCCCTACGCGATCGACCGGTTCGAGGCGGAGGCCAGGCGCCTCTACGGCGTCCTCGACGGACAGCTCGCCAAAAGCGAGTACATCGCGGGCGCCTACTCGATCGCCGACGTGGCCACCCTCACCTGGGCGAAGTTCCACGGCAAGCAGGGCATCGACCTCTCGGGCTTCGCGAACGTCCGCCGCTGGCTCGACACCGTGCTAGCCCGCCCCGCCGTGCAGCGCGGGCTCGCCGCGATCTGAGGCGGCCGTCCGCGGGGAGGGGCCTACTCGGGCTTCGGCGCCTTCGCGGCGGGCTTGGCCGGCTTCGGGGCCGGCGCCTCGGGCGGGACGACCGCCGCCTGCTGGTTCACGTCCGGCACGCGCGTCCAGGTCTGCGAGCCGCACAGGATCTTGAGCAGGCAGCCCGAGACCGAGAGCTCCTGCGCGCTCTCGCGCTCCAGGCTGACCTGATAGGTCTTGCCCTCCTCGATGTTGTAGAGCTCGCCCGAGAACTTCTCCTCGTCCGGCTTCAGGCCCTCGATGAGCTGCAGGCCGATCACCGGCCGGGCCCGCTTCTTCGGGTCTGGATTCTTCAGATCGGTGCGGGGGCTGCCCGCCTCGGTGGTCGGCACCTTCAGCCACACCACCTTGCCGCAGACGAGGCTCTGGCCCGGGCCGCAGCGGTCGATGCGGATCTTGGCGCGGCCGTCACCGGTGAGCCAGGTGCCGCTGGGATCCTTGGGCGCCTCCGCCGAGGCGGTGCCGAGGCCGGCGAGCAGGAGGGCGGTGGTGCCGAGAGCGAGGCGCATGCGGAAGTCTCCGTGGCTTGGCGCGCGGGGGCGCCGTGGGCGGGAGGTACGTCTGCAAGCGATTACGCGGTCGCATTCGGGCGATTTTTCGACCCTGTTGCAGCGAAGCCATGGCCGCGCTTGCGCGCGCTCGGGTTGAGAGGGGTGGGGCGGCCCGCTATAAGCCCGGCGGCGCAGCGGCTTCCGCGCGACGGATCAGCCGCCGAACCCTTTCCTCGAAAACACGGACACCGCCAGCATGGCCACCGAGCGCACCTTCTCCATCCTGAAGCCCGACGCCACGCGGCGCAACCTGACCGGCGCCGTCAACGCCGTGATCGAGAAGGCCGGCCTGCGGATCGTCGGCCAGCGCCGCATCCAGATGAGCCGCCAGCAGGCGGAGACGTTCTACGAGATCCACAAGGAGCGCCCGTTCTTCGGCGAGCTCGTGGAGTTCATGACCTCCGGCCCCGTCGTGGTGCAGGTCCTCGAGGGCGAGAACGCGGTCGCCAAGTACCGTGAAGTGATGGGCGCGACCAACCCGGCGCAGGCCGCCGACGGCACCATCCGCAAGCTCTTCGCCGAGTCGGTCGGCGAGAACACCGTGCACGGCTCGGACAGCGCCGAGAACGCCAAGGCCGAGATCGCCCAGTTCTTCCAGGACGGCGACATCGTCGGCTGAGCCGCGGGCTCCGCACGGCCGGATCTCGGGCCGCCGGGCTACACCGGCGGCCTATTCCTCCGCGGCCGGCCTTGCCCGACCGAATGGCCGCCGGTGTGGCGGCGCCGCCATTGACGATGAGTCCGGCGAGGCGTCCAAGGACACGGTCAAGCTTACCCGCCTCTGGACGTTCTCCATGATCCGCCGCCTGTCCCTCACGCTCGCTGCCGGCCTCCTGGCGCTCGGCGCCACCGCGGCCCTCGCCGGCGGCTCCTCGGCGCCCTTCGAGCAGTACCAGCCCGACCCGGCGCTGCGCACCGCGCCGAAGGCCAACCTCGAGGCCCGCGTTCGCCGCGCCTGCGCGGTCGTCCAGGCCCGCATGACCAGCGCCTCCGAGGCCTCGCTCGAGCGCCCCTGCGGCTGCTACGCGAGCCGCACCCTGCGCAGCCTCGACGAGGCCGAGATCGAGTCCTACCGCACCACCGGCTACTTCAACGATTCCGCCCGCGCCAAGGCGCTCGGCGCGCTCGACGCCTGCAAGCTGCAGCGCCCGGTCTGAGGGATCGATGTCGGGGCTCCGCGCCCCGATCCCCGCCGAAGGGCCCTGGCCCTTCGGGATCCCGTTACAGGCTCAGGAGGGCGCCGTCCGCCCGGCCGGCATCCACTGAGAAGATTACCCGGTCGCCATCGAGGCGCGCCCGGCCGCCCGCCACCAGGGCGAGCGCCGCGGGATAGAGCCGGTGCTCCTGCACGATCACCCGGGCCGCGAGGCTATCGGCGTCCTCGCCCGCCCGCACCGGCACCGCCGCCTGCGCCACGATCGGGCCGGCATCGAGCTCCGGCACCACGTAGTGCACCGTGCAGCCGTGCAGGCGCACGCCCGCCTGCAGCGCCCGCTCGTGGGTGTGCGTGCCCTTGAACAGCGGCAGCAGCGAGGGGTGGATGTTGAGCATCCGCCCCGCCCAGCCCTCGACGAAGCCGGGGGTGAAGATCCGCATGAAGCCGGCGAGGCAGACCAGCTCGATCCCCGCCGCGCGCAATTCCGCGTCGAGCGCCGCGTCGAAGCTCACCCGGTCCGGATAGGCCGTGTGGTCGATCGCCTTCACGGCGATGCCGGCCTCCGCCGCGCGGGCGAGGCCGGCGGCGTCCGGCCGGTTCGAGAGCACCAGCACGATCTCGGCCGGGAAGTCGGGCGCGCGCGCCGCCTCGATCAGCGAGACCATGTTCGAGCCGCGCCCCGAGATCAGGATCGCGACGCGGGTCTTGTGCGCCGTGCTCACAGCTTGAGCGTGCCGTCGAAGGTGACGGGCTCCGCCCCGCGCGGGGTGATCCGCCCGAGCCGCACCGGCGCCTCGCCCGCCGCCTCGAGCGCGGCGATCACCGCGTCCGCCTTCGCGGCATCCACCACCACGGCCATGCCGATGCCGCAGTTGAAGGTGCGCAGCATCTCGGCCTCGGCGACGCCGCCCTCGCGGGCGAGCCAGCCGAAGACTGGCGGCGCGCTCACGGCGCCGAGATCGACCGCGATGCCGACGTCGTCCGGCAGCACGCGGGGCAGGTTGTCGGGAAAGCCGCCGCCCGTGATGTGGGCGAGCGCCTTGATGCCGTCGGTGGCCTTGAGCGCCGCCAGCAGCGGCTTCACGTAGATCCGGGTCGGCTCGAGCAGCGCCTCGCCGAGCGAGCGCGCGGGATCGAACGGGGCGGGGGCGTCCCAGCCGAGCCCCGTGCGGGCGACGATCCGGCGCACCAGCGAGAACCCGTTCGAGTGGACGCCGGAGGACGGCAGGCCGAGCACGAGGTCGCCCGCCGCGATGCCGGCCTTCGGCAGCAGCGTGCCGCGCTCGGCCGCGCCCACCGCGAAGCCCGCGAGGTCGTAGTCCTGGCCGTCGTAGAGGCCCGGCATCTCGGCGGTCTCGCCGCCGATCAGCGCGCAGCCCGCCTGCCGGCACCCTTCGGCGATGCCCCGCACGATGTCGGCGCCGACCCCCGGCACGAGTTTGCCGGTGGCGTAGTAGTCGAGGAAGAACAGGGGCTCGGCGCCCTGCACCACGAGGTCGTTCACGCACATCGCCACGAGGTCGATGCCGATCGTCGCGTGGCGGTTGGTCTCGACCGCGATCTTCACCTTGGTGCCGACGCCGTCGTTGGCCGCCACCAGGATCGGGTCCTTGAAACCCGCGGCCTTCAGGTCGAACAGGCCGCCGAAGCCGCCGATCTCCGCATCCGCGCCCGGCCGGCGCGTGGCCCGCACCAGCGGCTTGATCGCATCGACCAGCGCGTTGCCGGCGTCGATGTCGACGCCGGCCTGCGCGTAGGTCAGCCCATTCTCGTTCTCGGCCGTCATCGGCGCCCGTATCCTCGTCTGTCCACGGGCTCTTTAGCCCAAAGCGCCGCGCCGTCGAACCCGCCGCCGTCGAGATTCCCCTGGCATCCACCTCTCCGGGCAGCAGCCTTGAAGCAGCCTTGAAGCAGCCTTGACCGTGTGGGGTGGCGTTCCCACTCTCCGGCCGGGCATGAGCGAGAAGGAGCCGGCGATGCGCGCACGGGCGGTGATCGGGCTGGCGTCGCTCGTGGCCTTGAGCCTTCTCATCTATCTGCTGCGCGACGTGATGCTGCCCTTCGTGGCCGGCATCGCGCTGGCCTACCTGCTCGACCCGCTCGCCGACCGGCTGGAGCGACTCGGCCTCGGACGGCTCGCCGCAAGCCTCCTCATCCTGGCACTCTTCGTCGTGGTGCTGGTGGTGAGCCTGCTCCTCCTCGTGCCGCTCGTCGCCAACCAAGTCGCCGCGCTGATCGCGAGCCTGCCCCAGATGGTCGCCCGGCTGCAGGGGATCCTCGCCGAGCGCGCCGGGCCGCTCCTCCAGCGACTCGGCGGTGCGGACGCGATCGCCGAGCTGCAATCCTCGGTCGGCACGCTGGCGAGCCAGGGCGTGACGTGGCTGCTCGCCTTCCTGAAATCCCTCTGGACCGGCAGCCAGGCGCTGATCTCGATCGCCTCGCTCCTCGTGGTGACGCCGGTCGTCGCCTTCTACATCCTCGTCGACTGGGACCGGATGGTCGCGGCCATCGACGGCTGGGTGCCGCCCCGGCACCGAACCACCGTGCGCGGGCTCGCCACCCAGATCGACCGGGCCATCATCGGCTTCGTGCGCGGCCAGACGCTCGTCTGCCTGATCCTCGGCACCTTCTACGCGGTCGGGCTCTGGCTGGTGGGTCTGAATTTCGGCGTGCTGATCGGGCTGATCTCGGGCTTCCTCACCTTCATCCCGTATGTCGGCACGCTCACCGGGTTCATGCTCTCGGTCGGCGTCGCGCTGGTGCAGTTCTGGCCGGGCTCGGACTGGCTGCATCTCGGGCTCACCGTGGGGGTGTTCCTCGTCGGTCAGTTCCTGGAGGGCAACATCATCTCGCCCAAGCTCGTCGGCGATTCGGTGGGCCTGCACCCGGTCTGGCTGATGTTCGCGCTGCTGGCCTTCGGCTCGCTCTTCGGCTTCCTCGGCCTGCTGCTGGCCGTGCCGGTCGCGGCCTCGATCGGGGTGCTGGTGCGCTTCGGCCTGCGGCAATACCTGCAGAGCCGGCTCTACCATGCCGAGGCGCCGGTGCTCATCGAGGTCGGACGGCGGGAGCCGTGACGGTGGGGCGCCGTCGGCTCCCGGGTGTATAAGCGGCCCCATGCGCGACACCGCACCGCCCCGTCAGCTCACCTTCGACCTGCCGCTCGATCCCCGCTACGGCCGCGAGGACTTCCTGGTCGGCCCCGCCAACGAGGCCGCCTACGCCCTGATCGAGGCGTGGCCGGACTGGCCGGACACCGTTCTGGTCCTTACCGGTCCGGCGGGCAGCGGCAAGAGCCATCTCGCCTCGATCTGGGCGACGCGGGCCCATGCCTGGACCGTGCCGGCCGCCGGCATCGGGGCGGCCGATGTCGGCCATCTCGTCTCGAACGGCGCGCTGGTGATCGAGGACATCGACCGGGCGGGGCGCGCCGACGAGGCCGCCCTGTTCCACCTCCTCAACCTCGCCCGCGAGCGCCGGGCGCCGGTGCTGCTGACGAGCGGGCAGCCCATCGAGGCCATCGGCCTCGCCACCGCGGACCTGCGCTCGCGCCTGCGGCTGGCGCCCTCCGCGGCGATCCTCGCTCCCGACGACGCCCTGCTGCGGGCCGTCATCGTCAAGCTCTTCGTGGACCGGCAGCTCGTGGTCGATCTCGGGGTGATCGACGCGCTGGCGCTGCGCCTCGACCGCTCGCTCGGCCGCGCCCGCGAGGTGGTGGCCGAACTCGACCGCGACGCGCTGGGGCGCGGGCGCCGCATCACCAAGCCGCTGGCGCTCGCCGTGCTGGAGCGGATGGGCGGGGGCGAGGACGGCTCCGATGACGGAGCGGAGAATCCGTTCGCGGAGTCCCCGGAGGATTAGCCCGCGGCGCGAGGCCGTCATCGAACCGTCACGCGGCTGTGCCGATTCCCTGCTAGAGGGCGCGGCGCCGCAGAGCTGGAGGACACGTGTTGCCGGAGATGGAGCCGAGAGTCGGAGCCCGCGAGAGCGAGCAGGCGCACGAGGAGACGGGGGCCGAGCGCCCGTCCGCCCCCCCGCGCCGGGCGCCGCCGACTCGGCGCACGGCCGTGGCGCGCCCTGCGCAGGCTCCGGCCGCGCCCGCCGACCGGGGCGACGAGTGGCCGGTGGCCGCCGACATCCCGGAGCCCCCGACGCATGTCGGCGAGCCCGCCCGCGCGAGCGTGCTGGAGGCCGGCCGCACGCTCCGCCACTCGCCCGAGCGCTTCGTGAACCGCGAGCTGTCCTGGCTGCAGTTCAACCGCCGGGTGCTGGAGGAGGCCTCCAACACCGGCCATCCGCTGTTGGAGCAGCTGCGCTTCCTCTCGATCTCGGCCAACAACCTCGACGAGTTCTTCATGGTCCGCGTCGCCGGCCTGCACGATCAGGTCCGGGCCGGGCTGACGCTGCCCTCGCAGGACGGGCTGACCCCGTCCGAGCAGCTCGTCCGGATCGGCCAGGAGGTCTCGCGGCTGGCCGAGGACCAGCAGACCCGCTGGCGGGAGCTGCGCGCGGAGCTGCTCGGTGTCGACATCGCCCTCGTCGAGCCCAGTGAGCTGATCGCCCAGCACAAGGCCTTCCTGGAGGAGTACTTCCTCAACCACGTCCTGCCGGTGCTGACGCCGCTGGCGATCGACCCGGCCCACCCCTTCCCGTTCATCCCTAACCTCGGCTCGACCATCGCCCTGATGCTGGTGCGGCCGAAAGATGGGCGGACCCTGCGCGCGCTGATCCGCATGCCGGGCGTGCTCGACCGCTTCGTGCGCCTGCCGACCGTCGAGGGGGATCCGGCCGCGCGCTTCATCGCGATCGAGCAGGTGATCGTGATGTTCACCGGCCGGCTCTTCCCCGGCTACCACGTGCGGGGCCAGGGCGCCTTCCGGGTGGTGCGCGACTCCGACCTCGAGATCGAGGAGGAGGCCGAGGACCTCGTCCTGCACTTCGAGACCGCGCTGAAGCAGCGCCGCCGCGGCGTCGTCATCCGGCTCGAGGTCGAGGCCGGGATGCCGGAGGACCTGCGCGCCTTCGTGGCCGACGAGCTGGAAATCTCCCCCGACGCCATCTTCCTGGTCGAGGGCATGCTGGCCTTGAACGAGCTCTCGCAGATCGTCTCGATCGACCGGCCGGACCTCAAGTTCAAGCCCTACAACCCGCGCTTCCCCGAGCGCATCCGGGAATCGGGCGGCGACGTCTTCGCGGCGATCCGCCAGAAGGATTTCTGCGTGCACCACCCCTACGAGTCCTTCGACTCGGTGGTGCAGTTCCTGGCCCAGGCCGCCCGCGACCCGAACGTGGTGGCGATCAAGCAGACGCTCTACCGCACCTCCTCGAACTCGCCGATCGTGGCCGCGCTCGCGGAAGCCGCCGAGGCCGGCAAGTCGGTCACCGCGCTCGTCGAGCTGAAGGCCCGCTTCGACGAGGAGGCCAACATCCGCTGGGCCCGCAACCTCGAGAAGGCCGGCGCCCAGGTGGTCTTCGGCTTCGTCGAGCTGAAGACCCACGCCAAGCTCTCGATGGTGGTGCGCCGCGAGGGCGAGCGCCTCGTCACCTACTGCCACATCGGCACGGGCAACTATCACCCGATCACGGCGCGCATCTACACCGACCTCTCCTTCTTCACCGCCGACCCGGCCATCGCCCGGGACGTCTCCCGCATCTTCAACTTCATCACGGGCTACGCCGAGCCCGCGGAACTCGAGCGCATGGCAGTCTCGCCGCTGACGCTGAAGCCGCGGCTGCTCGAGCACATCGAGGCCGAGATCGCGCACGCCAAGGCCGGGCGCCCGGCGGCGATCTGGATCAAGTGCAACTCGCTGGTCGACGCGCAGATCATCGACGCGCTCTACGACGCCTCGGAGGCGGGCGTGCAGATCGACTGCGTGGTGCGCGGCATCTGCTGCCTGCGCCCCGGCGTGCCGGGCCTGTCCGAGACGATCCGGGTCAAGTCGATCGTCGGGCGCTTCCTGGAGCACGGGCGCATCTACGCCTTCGGCAACGGCGTCGGGCTGCCCCACCCGAAGGCCACGGTCTACATCTCGTCGGCCGACCTGATGAGCCGCAACCTCGACCGCCGGGTCGAGGCGCTCCTGCCGATCACCAACCCGACCGTGCACCAGCAGGTGCTCGACCAGATCATGCTGGCGAACCTCTTGGACAACCGCCAGAGCTGGCGCGTGCTGGCCTCGGGGGCGAGCGAGCGGGTCCAGCCGGCGGAGGGCGAGGAGCCCTTCAACGCCCACAAGTACTTCATGACCAACCCGAGCCTCTCGGGCCGCGGCAAGGCCTCGAAGAAGTCGAGCCCGCGGGCGCTGAGTAGGCGGGCGCGGGGGTAGGGGAGAAAGACGCCACGCTCTCCCTCCCCCCTCTGCGGGGGAGGGTGGCCTTCGCGTGAGCGAAGGTCGGGAGAGGGGAACCCGGCTTCCAGAGGTGGCGCCGCGTCGATGCAGAGCACATCCTGCACCGTCGCACCCCTCTCTGCGGGACTACGTCCCGACCCCCCTGCTTCGCAGGGCACCCTCCCCCGTAGAGGGGGGAGGGAGAGCGGCGCGCTGAGGCGGACGCTCTGCGCCCTGACCGCTCTCCTCATCGGCCTCGCTCCCCTCCATGCCCAAGAGGCCCGCCGCGGACCCGACCGTCCGCCCGTGGAATCCCGCGAGGGCCGCAAGCTGCCCGCCGATTCGGTGACGCAGCAGAGCATCACCCTGCCGGACGGCAAGCGCCTCGACTTCACCGCGACCGCCGGCAGCCTGCCCCTCGTCGACGAAGCCGGAAAGCTCCAGGCCGAGATCGCCTACATCGCCTACACGCGGCCGGGCGAGAACGGTCAGGAGCGCCCGGTCACCTTCGCGATCAACGGCGGCCCCGGCGCGGCCTCGGCCTACCTCAACATCGGGGCGATCGGCCCCTGGCGCCTGCCCGCGGATGGGCCGAGCATCAGCCCGTCGCAGGGCGTGGCGCTGGTGCCGAACGACGGCACATGGCTCGACGTCACCGATCTCGTCTTCATCGATCCCGTCGGCACCGGCTACAGCCGGGCGGCGGACGGGGACGGCAAGTCCTACTGGAACGTCGAGTCTGACAGTTCCGTGCTCGCCGCCGCGATCGCCCGGTACCTGCGCACCAACGATCGCATGGCGAGCCCGAAATTCTACGTCGGCGAGAGCTACGGCGGCTTCCGCGGGCCCCTGATCGCGGCCAAGCTCCAGGAGGATGTCGGCGTCGGCCTGTCCGGCATGGTGCTGCTCTCGCCGGTGCTCGACTTCGCCTGGCTGCAGCAGCCGCGGGCGAACCCCTTGGGCCACGTGCTGCGCCTGCCCTCCTTCGCGGCCGCCGCCCTGGAGCGCTCCGGCCGGACGCCGACGCCCGAGCTGATGCGGGACGCGGAGGGCTATGCCACCGGACCCTACCTCGCCGACCTGCTCAAGGGCCCGAACGACGCGCAAGCCGTCGCCCGCCTCACCGAGCGCGTGGCCGCGCTGACCGGGCTCGACCCGGCCCTCGTGCGGCAGCAGGCCGGGCGCGTCTCCACCGGCAGCGTCCAGCGCGAGGCCGACCGGACCTCGGGGCGCGTCGCCAGCGCCTACGACACGGCGGTGACGGGCTGGGACCCGGATCCGACCGCGCCGCATTCCGGCTTCGACGACCCGCTGCTGACCGCGCTGCAGGCGCCGCTCACCAGCGCGATGATCGACCTCTACGCGAAGCGCCTGAACTGGCGCGTGCCGAACCTGCGCTACGAACTCCTGAACGGCGCGGTGAACCGGAGCTGGGGTTGGAATTCCGGCCGCTCCGCCCCCGAGGCGCTGGGGCAGCTGCGCGGCGTGCTGGCGCTCGACGGCAACATGCGGGTGCTGGTGGCCCACGGCTACACCGACCTCGTCACGCCCTACTTCGCCTCGAAGCTGCTGATCGACCAGATCCCCGCCTACGGCCAGCCGCCGCGCCTGACGCTCGCGGTCTATCCGGGCGGCCACATGTTCTATTCGCGGGCGGACTCGCGCGCCGCCTTCAAGCGGGACGCCGCCGCCCTGTTCTCCGCCGCCGTGAAGGCGCGCGAGGCAGGTGAGGGGCGGGCGAGCCGATGAGCCGGCCGAGCCTCGCCCTCAAGGCCGGTCTCTTGACTGGTCTCGCGGCCATCGCTCTGGCGGGCTGCACCGCCACCGAGCGGACGCCGCCGACGCCCACCGAGATCGCCCCGGTGCCGCCGCGCCCGCCCGCGCCGCCGCCGAGCTTCAGCGGGCCCGTGCTGACCCCGGAGGGCGCCTGCACGGGCGCCGCGCCCGGAACCGCCGCGACGATCGAGCCGGGCATCGGCGAGTGCGACCTCGTCCGCCTGAAGGGCCGGGCGCCGACCGACGTGCTGATCGGCGAGGGCCGCGCCGGCCGGGAGGTGCAGGTGCTCTACACCGAGCCCGGCGCGAAGGAGCTGTACTTCTTCGTCAACAACCGGCTCGACCGGGTGGTGAAATCGTAGCCGGTCAGAGCATCATCCCGAAAGGTGGCTGCCGGCTTTCGGACGAAGATGATGCAAGACCGAGAGCTTAGAGAATCGTGCTGGATCCGATATCCAGCACGATTCTCTAACGCACCCGCCAGACCCGCAGCGCGCTGCCCGGAAGGTCCACGGGTTCCAGCCACGGCACCGCGATCTCGCCGCGGGTGAGACGCGTCGCGAAGGCGGTTTCCGCCTGCAGGTCGTCGCCGGGCCGGGACGGGCAGGTCGCCAGATAGCGGATGTCATGCGCGCGGACCTGCCGCCGCAGGTCGGCCTCGGTCCCGCCGAGGCCCTCGAGGACGGCGGTGAGGCCCGGAATCGCCCGGTGGTAGGGCGCGCCCACCACGGAATGCGGCGTCCGCAGCAGAATCGAGGGGCCGATGAAGATCGGCGCCAGCACCGTGCCGGGTGGCAGGGCGGCGAGCGGCGCCACGGCGGCGTCCGCGTGGCAGGTCACCGCGCCGGCCGGATCGCGGCCGTTCGCGGCCGTTGGGGTAAGCGCCCCCGCGAGCAGCGCGAGCGCCGTCCAGCTCGAGCCGACCAGGCCGGCGCTCAGCGCCAACGCTCCCCAGAGGCGCGCCCCTCTGAGATGCGGCGCGGCCGCGAGCGCTCGGTCGATCACAGGGCCGGCCACCAGCGGCACGAAGGCCACCGCGACGTAGATGCCGCGCAGCTGGACGAATCCGAGCAGCACCCCGGGCCAGAGGAACAGGGCGGCGACCCGGAAGAGACGCCGCTCCGGACCGCGGAAGGCGGCCCAGGTCGCAGCAGCCGCCGCCACGACGAGGATCGGGTAGAAGGCCAGGATCTCCCATTGCCGCCACGCCACGAATTTCGGGACCGAGGACATCTCGTTGACGGTGTGGAGCCAGTGCGCGCGCACCAGCGGCGTCATGTCCGGGAAGGGACCGCCGAGGCAGGCGGGGGCCAGGGCGGCGAACCCGCCGAGCAGGGCGCCGCCGCAGAGCGCCGCGAGACCGAGGCGTGCGCCGGCCGAGGTCAGACGCCGGTCGAGGCCCGCGCAGGCCAGCGCCGCCGCGCAGCCGCCCGCCGCCAGCCAGAGCCAGGGCGGCGAGAGCGCGTCGCAGTACGCGGTTGCCCAGAGGCCGGGCGCGGTCTGGGCCGCGAAGAGCGGGAAGGCCGCCGACAGCCCGAGCCCGAAGCCCAGGAAGGCCGGCAGCGCCGCCCGGCCGCGCAGCACCCAGTCGCCCGCGAGGAAGAGGGCGCCCAGCGCGATGTAGGGCAGCGCCTCCAGGCCGATCGCCAGGGAGAGCGCGGCGAGCCCGCCGCCGACGAGCCCCGGGCGCAGGCCGCTGCGGACGAGGCAGAGGGCGAGGCCGAAGATCGCCAGGATCTGCAGGTTGTGGTGATCGACCCGGCCCGCCTGGAACTGGACGAGGATGCCGAAGGTCTGCGTCGCCACGAACACCGCGAGCACCGCGGCGCGGGGCCCGAAGCGTTCGCGCACGCCCCGATAGACCATCAGGCAGAACAGGCCGAGCAGCAGCAGGGGCCAGAGCACGGCCGTCAGCCCCTCGGCGAGCGGCCGGCCGGCGATCGGCGAGAGCAGCAGGATCAGCCCGGCGATCGGCGCGTCGACGAGGCGCGACCAGTGGCTCGGAACGCCGCCCGGCGGCAGGAACCGGTACTGGACGTTGTCGTACCAGCCCTGGCCGGCGAGCAGGTCGCGCACGCCCACGAGGCGCATCGCGTCGTCGGTGTCGGGCACGCGCAGGCGCGTGATCGTGCCCCAGAGGTCGGCCGGCGCGTTCAGCGTGAGCAGCGAGAACCCGACGATGAGCCAGAGCACGAGCTGGACATCGACCCGCGCCCTCAGTGGCGCCTGCACCGCGATCCCCGTCGTCATCCGCCGTCAACTCCGCGCAGCCGCGGATGCGCGGCCGCGACGGCGTGAGGATGGGCGTGATCCGCTTAATGGCGGGTCAAGCGCCGGATCGGGCGCGGCGTTAATCGGCTGTCAGGCCGGCCCGGTTAACCGTGCCGGACTGTTCCCGGATCGGGCGGAGAGCCGATTCGAACCGGGGGCGCGAGACGTCAAGGGTCCGCCCGTCCCGACGGGACGCGCGGTCCGGATCGCGGAGCCTCGGCCATGGTCCCCCAATCCCTCTCGGCACGGCAGCGCCTCATCGTGGCCGCGGGCGCCGCCGTCACCCTGGCGAACTGGCTCGGGATCCGGCCCTGGGACCTGAAGGGCTGGCTCGTCGGCACGCCGTTCGGGCGGGACTTCGTCAACTTCTGGCTCGCGCCGCGCCTCGCGCTGTCGGGACAGGGCGCCGTGCTCGCCGACCCGGCGGCCTACCGGGACACGGTGATGGCGGTGTTCGAGATCGCCCACGATCCGAAGCTGCTCTTCGTCTACCCGCCGCACATCCTGGTCCTCCTGCTCCCCTTCGGCCTGCTGCCCTTCCTGCCGGCCGTGATCGCCTGGACGCTCGTCAACCTCGCGGCCCTGGCCGTGGCGACGCGGCTCTGGCTGGGGCCCGCGGCGCGGCGGGGATGGTTCATTCTCGTGGTCTGCACCGCGCCGCCGGCCGGTGCGATGGTGCTCTACGGCCATTTCGGCGGCCTCATCGCGCTGGCGGCGGCCTTGGCCGTGCTCGAGAGCCGGCGCCGCCCCTGGATCGCCGGGCTCTGTCTCGGCCTGCTCTCGGTCAAGCCGCAATTCGCCCTGGCGCTCGGGCTCGTCCTGCTCTTCGCGGGGCGCTGGCGCTGGATCCCGGCGGCCGCCCTCTCGACCGCGGCGCTCGTCGGCCTCTCGGTCCTGCTGTTCGGACCGGGCCCGTGGGAGCGCTTCATCGGCGTGACCATGCCCCTGCAGAGCGCCTTCATCACCGAGTTCCACGCGCGCTGGATCGAGACCTCGGTCTCGCCCTTCTTCGCGGCGCGCTTCTGGGGCATGCCGCCGGCCGGCGCCTGGGCGCTCCAGGGAACGGCGACGCTCCTCGCCTTCGCGGCGGGGGTGGCTGCCCTGCGC
>NZ_LSIX01001131.1:0-1490 GCF_001556475.1 Methylobacterium sp. CCH5-D2
GTCCTCTCCTATCGCGGGGCGGGCGAGGACACGTCCGCGCCCGCCCCGCAGGCCGCCTCGCCAGCCCAACCGCAGACGCAGGCCGCCGCGCCCGCCGAGGCGCCGCCCGCCGAGACGGAATCCGCGCCCGAGGAGGCGCCGCGCCCGGCCCCCAACGCGGTGACCGGCCAGGCCCAGGTCATCGACACCGCGACCTTGCGCCTCAACGGCAAGCTCGTGCGGCTGTTCGGCGTGGAGTGGGTGCGCGGCGGGCAGGCCGACGAACTCACCCGCTACATCAACAACCGCCCGGTGACCTGCCAGCCGGTGCCGGGCAGCGAGAACCAGCTCTGCCAGATCGAGGGCCGCGACCTCTCGGAGGTGGTGCTGTTCAACGGCGGCGGCCGCGCCTCGCCGGAGGCCACGCCCGAACTCGTCGCCGCCGAGGACCACGCCCGCAGCGAGCGGCTCGGCGTCTGGAAGCGCTGACGGGCCGGCGGTTCCCGCGCGGGCCCGGTCCGGACACCTTGCGCCGGCCGCGCCGCTCCGCCTCAATGCGGGCCGGACGGGCAGGGGGCGGGCATGGATCTCTCGGTGGGCTTGAGCGTGTTCGCCGTCGTCGTGGCGGTGCTCGTCGTGATGACGCTGGCGGCCGGGATCAACATCGTGCCACAGGGCCACGTCTACACGGTCGAGCGGTTCGGCCGCTACGCGCGCAACCTCGAGGCCGGCCTGGGGCTGATCACCCCCTTCGTCGAGCGGATCGGCCGGCGGGTGAACATCATGGAGCAGGTGATCGAGGTTCCGAGCCAGGAGGCCTTCACCCGCGACAATGCCGGCGTCACCATCGACGCGGTGGTGTTCTACCAAGTGCTCGACGCTGCGCGCGCCTCCTACGAGGTCGCCAGCCTCGACACCGCCATGCTGACGCTGACGATGACGAACATCCGCACCGTCGTCGGCTCGATGGACCTCGACCAGCTGCTCTCCCACCGCGACGAGATCAACGAGCGCCTGTTGCGGGTGATGGACGCCGCCGCCGCGCCCTGGGGCGTGAAGATGACCCGCATCGAGATCAAGGACATCGTGCCGCCCGCCGATCTCGCGGGCGCCATGGCCCGCCAGATGAAGGCCGAGCGCGAGAAGCGCGCCTCCGTGCTGGAGGCGGAGGGGCAGCGGCAGGCCGAGATCCTGCGGGCGGAGGGGCGCAAGCAGTCGGCGATCCTCGAGGCCGAAGGCCGGCGCGAGGCCGCCTTCCGCGACGCGGAGGCGCGCGAGCGCTCGGCGGAGGCCGAGGCGCGGGCGACCGCCATGGTCAGCGAGGCGATCGCGAAGGGCGACCTCGCGGCGGCGAACTTCCTGGTGGCCGAGAAGTACGTGGACGCGGTGCGCGCGCTCGCCACGGCGCCGAACCAGCGTGTCGTGGTGGTGCCGATCGAGGCCGCCGCGCTCGCCGGCACGCTCGGGGGCATCGCCGAGATCAGCCGCAGCGTGTTCGGCGAGGCGGGGGC
>NZ_LSIX01001132.1:0-9551 GCF_001556475.1 Methylobacterium sp. CCH5-D2
CCCCGCCGACGATGGCGTCGCGGAGCAGGCCGGAGGCGCCGAAGGTCGCGTCCACCCGCGGACCGCCGGCCGCCTCGTAGGCGCGCGCCACCTCGGTCAGCGGCGCGCGCAGGCTCCCGGCCGCGTGGAGCCGGACGGCGTCCGCCGCCTGCCCGGGCGATGGCAGGGAGGCCATGAGGGCGCTCGCGAGGCCGAGGACGGCGCGCAGGATCGCCCGCATCAGGGCTTCCCGACGGCCTCGGCGTTCGGGAAGAACAGCTGCTCCCCGTCGATCTTGTAGTCGGCGATCGCCTGCTGGCCCTCCGCCGAGACCAGCCAGTCGATGAAGGCCTGGCCCTCCTTCACCTTCACCTGCGGGTGCTTGGCCGGGTTCACCAGCATCACGCCGTACTGGTTGAACAGGCGCCGGTCGCCCTGGACCAGGACGGCGAGGTCGCCGCGGTTCTTGAACGACAGCCAGGTGCCGCGGTCGCTGAGCAGGTAGGCGTTCATGGCGGAGGCGGTGTTGAGGGCCGGCCCCATGCCCTGGCCGATCTCCTTGTACCAGTCGTCCCGCCCGGTCCCCGGCTCGATGCCGGAAGCCTTCCAGTAGCGCAGCTCGGCCGCGTGCGTGCCGGACCGGTCGCCGCGCGAGACGAAGGGCGCCTTGGCGGCGGCGATGCGGGTGAAGGCCGCCGTCACGTCCTGCCCCTTCGCGCCGGCCGGGTCCGCCTTCGGGCCCACCACGACGAAGTCGTTGTACATCACCTCCTGGCGGCGCACGCCCGCGCCCTCGGCCACGAACGCCTCCTCGGCGGCCTTGTCGTGGACGAAGACCACGTCGGCATCGCCCCGGCGGCCGACATCGAGGGCCTGGCCGGTGCCGAGCGCCACGACCTTGACGCCGATGCCGGTCTTCGCGGTGAAGCGGGGGAGCAGGTGCTTGAACAGGCCGGACTGCTCGGTGGAGGTGGTCGAGGCCACGGTGATCGTCGCCTGCGGCTCGGCCCGCGCCGGCCCGGCGGCCAGGAGGGCGAGCGCGGCGCTCAGAAGGCTGCGGCGTAGGATGTCCATGGCAATTCTCGCTTGATGTAGGCGCGGGCTTCCGCGGAGCGGGGTGCGGAGAGGACCTGGCGGGTCGGGCCGTGCTCGACGGCGCGTCCCTCCGACAGGACGAGGACGTCGTCGGCGAGGCGGTCGACCTGGCCGAGGTTGTGCGAGACGAGCAGCACCTTGGTGCCGGCGCGCGCGGCCTCGCGCAGGAGACCCTCGATCACCTCGGTCGCCGCGGGGTCGAGGTTGGCCGTCGGCTCGTCGAGCAGGAGGAGATGCGGCGCGCTCGCCAGCGCGCGGGCGAGCGCGAGGCGCTGCTGCTCGCCGCCCGACAGCTTCGTGGCGGGATCGTCGGCCCGCGCCAGGAGGTCCACCCGCGCGAGCGCGGCCCGGACGCGCGCGTCCCGCTCGCGCCGCGTGAGGCCGAGATCGGACAGCCCGAGGGCGACGTTGTAGGCGGCACTCGCCCGGATCATGGCCGGGCGCTGGAACACGAAGGCCCGGCGCACGTGCGCCCGGCCCGTGCCGATGCGGATCGTGCCGGAGGCGGGCAGGAGGAGGTTGTCGATCAGGCGGAGCGTGACGCTCTTTCCGGCGCCGTTCGGACCGATCAGCGCGGTGATGCCGGGCGCGGTGATCGCCGCGTCGAGGCGGTCGATGATCGTGCGCGCGCCGACCCGGTAGACGACCTCATCGAGACGGACGGGGGGTGCAATGCTCATTCGACCCGGCGGGACGCTGCCGGCACGACGTGGACGGCGGGCCGACACGCCACATCATGTGGGGCCCGATCAATATGAAATCGTCTGCCTATGCGCTCCGGCGCCGGCGGGCGGCCTCACCGGAGGGCGCTCCCCGCGGCCGCGCACTGAACGCTGCGGGGCCGGACGGATTGATCACAAGGCAGACCGGGACACCGCATGACACACGACGCGCAACCCGACCCCACGGCCGCGCTGGAGGCCGAGCTTGCCGCGCTCAAGGCCGACAACGCGCGCCTGCGGCAACTCCTCGACGCGCGCAACGCGCCGGGCGAGCTGCGCCACCGGCAGCGCAACACGTTCGCGATGCTGCGCATGCTCATCCGTTCCTCGGCCGAGCCGGCGGAGGATCTGGAGACCTACGTCTCGCATCTCGAGGACCGGCTCGACGCGGTGGCGCGCGTGCAGGCCGCCATCGACATCTTCGGGCAGGTCGATCTGGCGGACCTGATCGGGAGCGAGCTCCTGGCCTACACTGTGCACGAGGGCGGACAGGCGACGCTCACGGGACCGGCGGTGCGGCTGCGGCCCGCCGCCGCCCAGACCTTCGTCCTCGCGGTCCACGAACTGACCATCAACGCGATCGAGCACGGCTGCCTCGGCCAGCCGAGCGGATCACTCGAGATCCGCTGGAGCGTCGAGCCCGAGGCGAGTGGGTTGCCGCTGACGCTCATCTGGAAGGAGGCGGGCTGTGCCGGCATCGCCGAGCCCGGCCGCAGCGGCTTCGGCACGGAGGTGCTGACGGAGACGATCCGCTACGAGCTCAAGGCCGCCACGACCCTCGCCTACGAGCCGGACGGCCTGCGTTGCACGATCCGTTTCCCGCTCGCCGAGCGGGTCGGCCGGGTCCTGGAGGATCTCGGCCCGGCCTGAGCCCGGTCAGCCGAACAGGGCCTCGGCGACGCGCGCCGCATCGACCGGCTTGCCGCAGTGCCGGACGGCCCCGTGCCGCGGCGGGATCTCGACCGGATCGTAGCCCGTGGCGAACACGAAGCGGACGCCGCGCTCGGCGAGCGCGTCGGCGACCGGGAAGACCATCTCGCCCTGGAGGTTGACGTCGAGGACGGCCCCGTCGATGCGCGGGGCGCTGCGCACGATGGCGAGCGCGTCCGGCACGTTCGAGGCCGGCCCCAGGACGAGCGCCCCCGCCTGCTCGAAGCACCGCCGCAGCTGCTTCACGATGAAGTAGTCGTCCTCGACCAGCAGGACGGCCCGGCCCGCGAGCGCGGCGGGAGGAGAAGCAGCAGGACAGGCGGTCACTCGTACGTCCCCGTGGCGCCGCGTCCGTCGAGCGGCAGCTCGATCCGGCAGAGCACGCCCCGCGCATCCAGCTCGTAGCGCGTGCGCGCGCCGAGCGCAAAGGGCAGGGCCTCCTCGATCAGCTCGCGCCCGTAGCCGCGATAGGCGCGCCGGTCGGCCCCGTCCGGTATCCCGGTCTCGACCCAGTCCATGACCAGCCAGCGCCGGGACCCGCCGCCCTCGTCCGCGACGCGGGTGTGCCAGCCGACCGCGAGCCTGCCCCGCGCCGTCGAGAGCGCGCCGTGCTTGCGGGCGTTGGTCGCCAGCTCGTGGATGGCGAGCGCCAGCGTCTGCACCGTGGAGCGGCGCAGCACCACGGGCGGCCCGTCGAGGCCGACGGGCCGCTCGCCGATGCCGAGCGCCTGCAGCTCCATGCGCACCAGCGCCTCGAGGGTGATGGGAGACTCGGCCGAGCGGGAGAGCAGGCCCTGGACGCGCGAGAGCGCGGCGAGCCGGTCGTCGAACTGGACCACGAAGGACGCGCCCGGCCCGGTCCGGGCCAGGGTCTCGTGCGCGATGCTGGCGATCACCGCGATCAGGTTGCGGGTGCGGTGCTGCAGCTCGGCGACCATCACCCGCTGCTGCTCCTGCAGGCGCCGCAGCTTGTCGATGTCCGTCGCGGTGCCGAGCCACTCCCGGATCACGCCGCCCGCGTCGCGGACCGGGACGGCCCGGGCCTGGAACCAGCAGTGGCGCCGCTCGTCCGCGCTGTGCAGGCGGTACTCCACGTCGAGTGACCCCCGCCGCGGGGCCTCGGACCAAGCCGCCAGGGCGCGATGCCGGTCGTCCGGATGGATCGGCTCGAGCCATCCCAGGCCGCGGCTCTCCGGCTCCGGCTGCCCGGTATAGGCGGTCCATTGCGGGCTCGCCCAGGTCCACCGCCCGTCGCCCGCCGCGCGCCAGACCAGCTGGGGAACGCCCTCGATCAGCGCGCGCTGGCGCGCCTCGCTCTCGCGCAGGGCCGCCTCGGCGCGGACCCGGCCGGTGATGTCGACGCTGACGGCCAGCATCGCGGCGATCGTGCCGTCGTCCGCGCGCACGGCCGAGACGCTGTTGCGCACCCAGACCTCGTCGCCGTCCGGGCGCAGGTAGCGCTTCTCGATGTCGAAGGCCCTCCCGTCGCGCGCCGCCGCCTCGAACAGGGGCCGGTTGCGCGCGAGGTCGTCCGGATGGGTGATCTCCTGCATGAGCCGCCCGAGCAACCGGTCGCGCGGGCGCCCGACGAGGGCGCAGTAGGTGTCGTTCACCTCCGTGAAGCGGCCGTCGAGGTCGCAGAGGGCGAACCCGGCGCTGGCCTGGGCGAAGACGGCCTTGAGGCGGGCCTCCCCCTCCAGGAGCGCCGCCCGGGTCCGCCGACGCGCGGTGGTGTCGATGGCGGTGCCGATCATCCGGACGCAGCGCCCGCCCTCGAAGACGCCGCGTCCCTTGGCGGAGACCCAGCGCACGACGCCGTCCTCCTTCCCGACGGTGCGGTACGCGACGTCGTAGACGGCGCGCCAGCCGGGGTCGGCCGCGGCCGCGTAGGCGGCCCGCGTGGCGGCGCGGTCGTCCGGGTGCAGGCCCGCGTCGTAGTCGGCCATGGAGACCGGCACGTCCGCCGAGATCCCGAACATGGCCTTCACGCGGGGCGGCCAGAACAGGGTGTCGTTGACGACGTCCACGTCCCAGAGGCCGATTTCGGCCGCCTCGGTGGCGAGGCGGAGCTGTTCCTCGCTCTCGCGCAGCCGCTGCTCCGCCAGCTTCTGCGCGGTGATGTCGAAGCTCACCCCGTTGATGATCCAGGGCCTCTCGCGCTCGGCCCGGCCGCGCCACTGGATCCAGCGCCCGGCGGCCGGGCCGGCGGCCACCTTGACCTGATCGTGGAAATGCTCTGCGGGAGCGATCGCCCGGGTCATCACGGCCTCGAGGAAGGCCGCGCCGTCCGGCTCCATCAGGTCGGCGTAGACCGAGACCGGGTGCGGCCGGTCGGAGAACGCGACGCCCCACAGGCCCTGGAAGACGTCGTCTGCCCGGACCAGGCGCCGGCGCGTATCCCAGCGCCAGGCGCCCATCCCGCCGCCCTCGAGCGCGATGCGGCGCAGCTCCTCGCTCCGCCGCAGGCGGCGGTGAAGCTCGTCCCGGGGGGAGCCGTCGGCCATTCTGTCGGACACCCTTGCTCGGCGCGGGAACCCCGCTCCGGATACTCGGCCACCCCGGACGTTCCGGCCATGGCACCGACGGACGCCTCCGTCCCCGGCCTGCGGGGTCACGGACGCGCGTGGATGGGATCGACCCAGTAGACGGCCTCCGGGCGCTCGGCCGCCGCGACGTCAGGCAGGTTGACGACGACCGCCTCGTTGTCGGAGCGCACCAGCACGCAGTGCAGGGGCTCGTCGGTCGAGGCGTTGATCTCCTGGTGCGGCACGTACGGGGGCACGAAGATGAAGTCGCCCGGCCCCGCCTCGGCCACGTATTCGAGCCGCTCGCCCCAGCGCATGCGCGCCCGCCCCGAGACCACGTAGATCACGCTCTCCAGCGCGCCGTGGTGATGCACCCCGGTCTTGGCGTCGGGCTCGATCGCCACGGTGCCGGCCCAGATCCTCTGCGCGCCGACCCGCGCCGCGTTGACCGCCGCCTGCCGGAACATGCCGGGCGTCTGGGCGGTGTTCGGGTCGAGCCGGTCACCCGGGATCACCCGCACGCCGTCGTGCTTCCAGCGCTCGGCCGGGACGTCCTGCCCGCGGTCGGGCGCGTGCTCATGGTCGTGGTGGTGCGTGTGGCCGTCGCCTGTCTCGTGCATGTCGCGTCCTCCGGCCGCCATCCTCGCACGGCCGCGCGGAGTTCGGAAAATCCGGGGCGACCACGGCCGGCGCCGTTCCCGACCGCAACGCGATCGGACCCGTCCCCGGGCCCGTGTCTCGACACGCTCTCCCTGGCCGGACCGGAGTCCACGTCGAGGAGAGCGCTCTACTGGACCACGAGGTTGAGCCCGCGCGCGGCAGGGCCGAGTTCCACCCGCCGGCCCCAGTCGAAGGCGATGAAGTCCTGCTCGATCCCGTCGGCGAACACCACGCCGCCCTCGTTCATCCGCGAGACCAGCGAGAGCGTGGCCGCGGCGAGCTTGCCCGCCCGCAGCCGGGCCGCCGTGGCCACGCTGGCGAAGGGCTCGCGCACCCAGTAGCCGACCGCGGCTTCCTCGGCTCCGAGCGGGACGCCGAGGCCGGTCGCCTCGCTGATCGAGCGCGCCCAGCCCGTCGCCCCCGTGCCGGACGCGACGATGACCCCGCTCGACGCCTGGTCTTCGGCCGCCTCCCCCGTCTCGATCCGGTAGCGCGCGGACTGGTGGCCGCGATGGCCCACGAAGATCTCGTTGAGCGCCAGGAGCCGCTCGCCCCCGTCGAGCACCGCCTGCACCATGGTGCGCCGCTCGATGCGGGCCGCGCCCGCGACGCTCGCCGGCAGGAGCGCGCCGAGACGCGCGACGGCGATCCGCGCCAGGACGCCGTCGTAGAGGTCGGGCGCCGGGTTGACGCCGATCACCGGCTGCCCGTCAAGGTATTTGGCGACGTTGGCGACCAGCCCGTCCTGCCCGACGGCGACGACGACGTCCTCGGGCGCGAACAGGAACCGGTCGAGGTCGGCGCGGCGCGCCAGCGTCTGGCGCCAGCCCGCCGGCACCGCGGCGCGCGCCTCGGCCAGCACCGCCTGGAAGCGGGCGTGGCGCGCCTCGACCTCGCCGAGCGACTGCCCGCGGCTCTCGAGGAAGAACTTGGCCTGCCCGCGGGTCGCGTGCCGGGCGAGCAGCAGCTCGTAATCCGTGTCGCGGGTGACGAACACGGCGCGCGGGGTGATCGCCGCCATCGTCCGCGCCTCAGCGGGGTGCGGCGAGCGGGGCGGCCGCCCGGCGGACCTCGCCGACGAGGCTCGCCAGAAGGTCCGGCGTCACGTTCACGTGCTCGATCGTCTCCAGCTTGCCTGCCAGCTCGCGCGCCGCCAGCCCGAGCAGGGTCGCCGGGGCGAGGTCGCGGTAGACCGCCACGCGCTGCGCCTCGGCCTCGGCGCGCGCCCCCTCGACGAGGCGGATGCGCCCGGCTTCCGCCGCCGCCTCCAGGCCCCGCGCCTCCGCGAGCGCCGCCGCACGGGCGCGGGCGTTCTCCGCCTCGCGGGCGATGAGCAGCGACTCGCGCTGGGCCAGCTCGGTGCGCGTTGCGAGCTCGTTCTCGGCGATGGCGCGCTCCTTCTCGACCCCCAGCGCCCGCCGGGCGAAGGTCGCCTCGTCTGCCTTCTGCTGCAGCGCCTCGAAGGTCGGCGTCTGCAGGGCGCGCTCCAGCTCGCTCGTCGGCGCGAGGTTGGTCAGCCGGACCGAGACCGGACCGACACCGATCTCGGCGAGCGCCGGAGCCTCCGCAAGGGTCGCCTCGAGGATCAGCCGCAGGGGATCCGGCCCTGCGTCGAGCAGGGCGCGGACCGGGCTCGCGCCGAGGTGGTGCAGCACCGCCTGCCCCGCGATCCCGCTGAGGCGCGCCTCGATCCGCTCGACCGGCTCGCCCCGGAGCTTCCCGGTCCGCAGGTCGATCGAGAAGTCGACGCGGCTCGCCAGCCGCTCGGGATCGACGACGTGCCAGCCGATCGTGCCCTGCACCGCGACGGCCTGGAAATCCCGGCTGCGCCCGCGCACGAACAGGGTCATCTCGCGGTCGTCCATCGGCAGCTCGCTGATGCTCGCCGTCTCCGGGCGGAACCAGAAGACGAGGCCGCGCCCGCTCTGGCGGAGGCGCCCGTTCCGGTATCGGACGACGTGACGGCTCGCCTCGCTCCTCAGCTGGGCGACCGGGCCGATGGTGCGGATGGTGGCCATGGCATTCTCCTCGACGGGATCAGCGGGGCTTGCGGAAGCGATAGAGTTCGGGCGGCCGGAACGAGGTGCCGGCCTCGCGCTCGCCGGTGGGCTCGAGCCAGCCGCGGTCGAGCATCCGGCGGCGGAAGGCGGGCTTGTTGAGCGCGGTGCCGAGGATCGCCTCGTGCACGTCCTGGAGCTGGCGCAGGGTGAAGCGCTCGGGCAGCAGCGCGAAGCCGACCTCCGAATAGTCGAGCTTGCCCCGCAGCCGCAGCATCGCCAGGGCGAGGATGTCGGCGTGGTCGAAGGCCAGCCGCAGCGGGCCGCTCTCCGCGCTCCCCGCGGGCGGCAGCACCGCGACGGGACCGCCCGCCTCGCCGGCCCACGGCACGTCGATGGGGGCCGGCAGCAAGCCCGCTCCGTTGCGCGCCGCCGCCGCGAAGACGTGCTCCGGCAGCAGCGCGAGATAGGCCACGGAGACGATGCGCATGCGCGGATCGCGGTCGAGCGCGCCGAAGGTGTAGAGCTGCTCCATGTGGAGGCCGGCGAGCCCCGCCTTCTCGCGCAGCACCCGTTCGGCCGCGGCATCGAGCGTCTCGTCGACGCGGACGAAGCCGCCCGGAAGCGCCCAGCATCCGGCCCCGGGCGGCTCGTCCCGCTTCAGGAGCAGCGCGGCGGGGCGACCCTCGAGCAGCCCGAGCAGGACCGCGTCGACCGTCAGGGCGAGGCGTCCGTAGGGGGTCGGGTCGTAGGCGGCGAGAAACGCGTCCTCGTGCATGGCGCCCTCTTATTCGCATCGTGCGAATAACTAAGACGCGTTTTGCATATATGTCAAGGGCGCGCCCGTGCGCCGTCTCGCGCGACCGGCCCGGGCCTGCCCGCCGCGGCGTGCGCGAGGGCCGCTCCAACGGCTACGGACTGGAGGCGCTCTCCCGCAACCGCGACCTTGTGAGGCGCAGGATCGGGCCGGAGCACCAGCTCGTCGTCGGGGCCGATGCCGGCTTCACCGGCGAGACCGTTGTGCGAGCGGTGGCGCCGCGCATCGTCGGCCGCTGAGGCGGCGCCCGGGTGCGGCGCATGACGCGGCGCGAGCCCGCGGCCATCGATGGGCGGCCCGGGGCGCCGGCGTCTGATGGGGGAAGGGGCTTGGCGAGGCGCACGGGGCGCCCATGACCGGCGGGTACGACGAGCGCTGCGCGGCCGACCTCGCCGCCCTGGCCCGGGCGGCATCCGCCGACGGGGCGCGCGACCTTGCCGCCCTCGTCCTCGATCCCGGCCGCGCCACGGCGGCAGCACAGGGCCGCCCGGCCCGGATGAATGCGATCCTGCGCGGGCGCCGAGACAACGCGCCCTTCCGGCGGATGATCGCCGCGCTCCGCGAGGCGAGGAACCCGCGCCGCCACCGCGTCCACGGCGGGACCGCGGTGGCGATGCCCCCGTCCGTGGAGGCCGTGACGGTCAGGCCCTCCCGCGGGCAGGAACCCGGCGGGCAGGGATCCGGCGGTTCAGTAGGTCCGCCGGGGCGGGCGCCGCCCGTAACGGCGCCCGATATAGGCGATGACCTTCGGCACGATGAACGCCGTCAGGATCTTGCGCAGCATCGACGGTATCTCCTCGTCAGCGGGTGCGGCGGGCGAGCCAGC
>NZ_LSIX01001133.1:0-6587 GCF_001556475.1 Methylobacterium sp. CCH5-D2
TCGCTGCCCTCTCACCGTCTTCCCGGGCGAGGCGGCCCAGTGACATGGTGGCGGAGGTCTCGCCGCTCACAGTTGCGGGGGCAGCCGCGGCATCGGGGCGGACCTTCGGCCCACAAGCCCTCACCACGTTCCCGTTTAATCCCCGAGGGGAACCGTCGTGGCTACGGTTAGCATGCCGACCTAATCCGACGTCAACGGACCGGCTCGGTATATCGGCCGCCTGTGCTCCGGATGCGACACCGGCCAGGCGTGGCAACCATGCTACGACGCGATGACCTCGACCGCGTCCCGAGGCAGCAGGCGCCACCAGGCATCCGGCGCATGGAAGGCGTCGTATGCAAACCTCAGCACGGTCTCGGGCTGCCGATGAGACGGATCGAGGGCACCGCGCTGCTCGTTGCGGGTCCAGAGCACCTCCCAGGGGACGTCGAACACCTTCCACTCCACGGAGAGGCCATACCGACCGACGACCTCAAGCTCATCCTCGAACACGGCACGGGTCAGGTGGGTGTCGGCCATCACGACGCTGAAGCCCTGGGCGAGGGCGGTGTCGAGAGCGGCCACCTTCACCGCATGAAGGAGCCGGTGGGCCTGCGTGTCCCAGCCTCCGCGGCGCACCTCCCAGTAGACCTGTCGATCCGGCGGCCAGAGCGCTTGCCTGAGGTCGTCCAGGGTCAGGTGCACCCATCCATCTAGCGGGTCGAACCGACGCGCGTAGGTCGATTTCCCCACCCCAGGGCAGCCGATCAGCCCGACCACCCGCTGAGCGCCCGGGTCAGGCATGGTCGGCGACGCCCTCGTCCTCGTCGGCCGCAAGCTCGGCCTCGATGACCTCACCCCGGAGGTACAGGGCCTGGACCTCGGCCACGCGACGTGCCGCTTGGGCGTGACGGCCCGAGATCGAACTGTCCGGGCGATGGTCGCCGCCCCGCTTGACCGCGAGCAGGTCCGGATCACCCCAACGGTCGAGCAGGACCTGGAAGGCAGCGTGCCGGGCGGCGTCGAAGGCGATCCGCCGTCCCATCATGTCCTTGTAGGGGTGGGCCGGGTGGATGCCGGCGCACGGCACCCAGCCCGCCGGGATCGGCGTCGTCGCGGCGTGCGTGCGCCCGCTCCGCAGGAGTTTCGGCAGGACGTGAGTGTGCGGGCCCTCGGGGCTCGTGCCGCCCGGTCCCGGGATCGGGGCGTAGACTTCGACCCGACCGACCCGGGCGAGGAACACGCGATGCGGGCTCATGGCGACGAGTTGCCGACCGATGGGGTTCTGGTGATCGAACAGGGGTCGTCCGACACCCGACCGCAGGCAGGCGATGGCCTCCGGGTCTCTCGTGCGTACGCAGGCGTCGACCGCGAGCAGATCCAGGCCCAGGTCGAACAGGATGGCGTCCCTGTCTTGTTGGCGTGCGGCCTCCCGATCCGGGCCGAGTTCGGTCACCACGCCGCGCCTGCTCATGGCGCAGGCATCGTCCGGCAGGCAGAGGGCGACGGCGTGATTCCAGCCGGACGCGACCGCGGTCTCGTAGGCCACCGGGCGCAGGTCGGAGCGGACCGTGAGCGCAATGGCGCCGCGCTCGGTCGCCATGCCCAGGCGCACGTCCGGCAGCGCCGTCACCGCCTCGTCCGGGTCGCGCATGAACTCGGCGATGGCCCCGAAACTGCCGAGGCTCCAGGCGGTGCCAGGGTCGGCCAGGGCCTCGCGCAGCAGGGCCGCGACCGCCTCGGCCTGGAATGATGGCGTCATCGCTCTTTTCCTCGTTCGACCGGGACCTTTGCCCAGGGCAGGATGTATCGGGTTCCGTCCACGGCCCGACCTCGCTCCGCCGTCACGCCGAATATGCGGGCCAGCAGGGCATCCGTCAGGGCCCCCTCGGGTGAGGCGTCCGCGACGAGCCGGCCGCCGGATAGCACGACGATCCGGTCGCAGAACCGGGCCGCGAGCGCGAGGTCGTGCAGGACGGCGACCACGCCGGTGCCGTCGCGCGACGCTGCGCGAAGCAGCGCCATGGCGTCGAGCTGGTGGGCCGGGTCCAGGGCCGTGACAGGCTCGTCGACGAGGAGCCACTCGGCCTCGACCGCCAGCGCCCGGGCGAGCAGCGCCCGCATGCGCTCGCCCGAGGACAAGGTCGGCTCGGTCCGGTCGGCGAGATGCCCGACATCTGTCCGCACCATCGCTCGCGCGACCGCGGCCTCGTCAGCGTCCGAGAGCCCCGCGAAGGCGCGGCGGTGCGGCAGGCGACCGAGCGCCACGATTTCGCGCACCGTCATCGGCCAGCCAACGCCGGCGCCCTGGAATAGGGCCGCGATGCGGCGCGCCCGCTCATCACGGTTCATGCCGGACAGCGCGTGGCCGTCGAGGGTGACGCGGCCTCGGGCGGGCGCGACCAGCGCCGCCAGGACGCGCAGGAGCGTGGTCTTGCCGGCCCCGTTCGGGCCGACAAGCCCGACGAAGCGGCCGCGCTCCAGAGCAAGGTCGATGTCCGTGAGGATCGCCCGGCCATCGAGCATCACCCGCACCTCGCGGAGACCGAGGCTCATGCCCGCCTCCCGCGGTTCCGCAGCAGCAACACGATCAGGAACGGTGCGCCGACGAGCGCCGTCACCACGCCGAGCTTGAGTTCGGGCCGGGTGGCGAGCAGGCGCACGCCGATATCCGCTGCGAGCACCAGGACCGCGCCGGCGAGCCCGCTCGGCAACAGGCCGGCACCGGGCCGGGACCCGACGAGCGGACGCATCAGATGCGGCACGACGAGGCCGACGAAGCCGATGGCGCCGGAGACCGCCACCCCGCTGCCGACCGCGAGCGCCGCGCCGGTGACGAGGCGCAACCGCACCGAGACGAGGTTGACCCCGAGGCTCGCGGCCGTGTCCTCCCCGAGCGCGAGGGCGTCGAGCGCGGAACCGGTCGACAGCATCAGGCTCCAGCCGACCACCATCAGCGGCAGGCAGAGGACGACGTGGTCCGGGCTGCGGTCAGCGAGCGCGCCCATCAGCCAGAACACGATCTCGAGGGCCGCATAAGGGTTCGGCGAGAGGTTGAGCGCGAGAGCCGTCAGGGCGCCCGCCAAGCTCGACAGGCCGACGCCCGCGAGGATCAGCCCGAGCGTCGAGCTGCCGCGGGCGGCGAGCGCGTTCAGGAGCAGCGCCGCCACCCCCGCGCCGGCAATGCCGCCGAGCGGCAGGGCAAGGCTCAGCGAGGCGGCGAGCCCGCCGTAGAAGACCAGTACGGCCCCCAAGGCTGCGGCCGAGGAGATGCCGAGAATACCGGGGTCGGCGAGCGGATTGCGCAGGTAGCCCTGCATCGCCGCCCCGGTCAGGCCGAGGCTGAACCCGACGAGGCCACCGAGCAGTGCCCGCGGAATGCGCAGCTCCCACAGCACCATCGCCGCCAGCGTGGTTCGGCCCGCGACGAGGTCTGCGAAGGCGGCCGGAACGTCGAAGGGCGCGTAGCCGATGGCGACCGAGGCGAGTGTCAGCAGGAGGACGGCAACGCCGAGGGTGGCGATGACCACCCGCCGGGCGCGTGGCGTGCCGAGGCGCCGTGAGACAGGACCGGCGACGGTCCGAACGGGCGCGTTCATGGCCGGGGCACTCGCGCGTTCGCGGCTGCCGCCAGGCGCGCCACGACCTCGGCGACCTGGGGCCCCGGGCAGGTCCAGAAGCGGTTCGGGATGGAGACGGTCCGACCCTCACGCGCGAGCGCGCGGAAGATGGGGTGGTGCAGGAGCGTGTCGGCGAGCGAGGGCAGACCCGGCGCACCCTCGTCCACCACGACGAGGTCCGCGTTCGCGAGCGCTGCGGCTTCGAGCGGCACCTGCCCGAACCGGTCGCGTCCGATCTCGGCCGCCACGTTCACGAGGCCCGCGGCGCGGATGAGCGCGTCGCCGAGGCCGCCGGGCGCGACCGTGAAGGCGTTCGGGCGCAGGACGAGGGCCCGCAACGGCCGCGTCGCCGGGGTGACCGCGGCGAGGCGGGCATCGAGGTCCGCGACCAGGGCCTCGCCCCGCTCGGGATGCCCGAGTGCCCCCGCGACCTGCCGGATCTGGGCGCGCACGCCGTCGAGGTCAGCGGGGATGCCGAGTTCGAGCACGGGCGAGCCGACACGCTTGAGCCTGCCGACGGTCGCGCGCGTCGTGAAGGCGCCCGCGATGACGAGGTCGGGCCGGAGCGCGACGACCTCTTCGGTGAGGCCGCGGGTGACCGGAATGCCGGCGGCCGCGGTCGCGACCGTCGATCCGCGCGGGTCGCGGGCGAGGTAGGTGACCGCCAGGACTTGGTCCCGGTCGGCCAGCCGTAGGACGAGTTCGTCCGCGCACAGGTTCATCGAGACCACGCGCACCGGCGCCTCGGCCGTGCCCGCGGCGTGACCCGCGGGCAGTGTGGCCAGGGTGGCCGACAGAGCGAGGACGGCGCGCACGGGCATCGTCACCTCAGAAGCTGGTCAGGCGCACGCCGCCGTAGACGGCGAGCCCCGCTCCCAGGAACCCGGTCGGGTTCTGGTAGCGCTGGTCGAACAGGTTATCGACGCGCGCGAACAGCGTCGTCGTCTCCGACCAGACGTAGTTGGCCGAGAGGTTGACCAGGGTGAAGCCCGGGTTCTTCAGCCGCGTGATGGAGAAATCCCGATTCCCGTCGACGAACGAGCCGAGGGAGATCAGCGTACCGGTGAGCGTCAGGTTCGGCAGCGGCGTCCAGATGCCGGTGAGGCTGACCTTGTGGCGAGGCCGCCGCAGCAGCTCCTGGTTGGCGACCTCGTCCTTCGTCACCGTGTTGGTGTAGTCGACGCGGGCGCTGAAGCTGTCGGTGAGCCTAACCGAGACGAAGCTCTCCGCGCCGTAGGCCACTGCCCGCCCGACGTTCACGTTGGTCGAGAAGGTCGGGAAATAGGCCGTCTGGATCAGGTTGCGGAAGTCGGTCTCGAAGTAGGTGGCGCCGACCAGCACCCTCTCGCCGAGTGGCTGCTCGACGCCGCCGTCGAACCCGAAGCTCTCCTCGGGGCGCAGGTTCGGGTTCCCGAAGAAGCGGAAGCCCGGGTAGTCCTGGTAGAGCTGGCTCAGGGTCGGCGGCTTGAAGCCGGTGCCGACGCTGCCCTTCAGGCGCGTCTCGGTGCCCGGCAGGATGTAGCTCGGCGCGACTCGGAAGGTGGTGGCGCCGCCGAACTGGTCGTTCGCGTCGTGGCGGATGTTGGCCACCAGGAAGGCGCGGTCGGTGATGGCAGACTGCAGCTCGGCGAAGCCGCCGGTGTTGCCGTTCTGGCGGTTCAGCCCGGTCGTCTCGATGCGCTCGTCCTCGCGCTGCGCCCCGAACAGCAGGAGGTTGCCGGGCGCCATCTGCACGTCGCCGCGGTAGTCGAGGCGGGTCCGTTCGCCGAGTGTGGACGTCGGCGTCGGGGACGCGAGCGGGTCGAGGGGACCGGCGAAGAGACGGTCGAAGCTGGCGTAGTTGGCCCCGAACACGTTGTGGAAGCCCGGTACCGGCGTCCACTCGGCCTCGCCGCGCATCAGGAGCTGCTGCTGGTCGTTGAGGTTCCGGTACGGCAGCGGCCGGTAGGGGAAGCCCCCGTCCGCCTGGTCGAGGTAGGCGCTGTCGGAAAACCGCAGCACGTAGTTCAGGCGGACGGTGTCGCTGAGTTGTGCGCCGAGCTTGGTCGAGACGGATCTGATGTCGGTGAAGGCGGTCCGCAGCGGCACACCGACCGGCAGGAGTTCGAAGGGTGTCACCGGCAGCGCGGCTTGCCGCAGGTGCTGGACGCTGACCGAGTAGTCGAAGATGCCCTCCGAGCCGGAGATGCGGCCGCCCTGGTTGGCGGTGCCGTAGGAGCCACCCTCGACGAAGGCGGTGGCCCGGGCCGGACCCTCGCCGCGCTTCGTCACAAAGGAGATCACGCCGCCGATGGCGTCCGCGCCGTAGAGACCGCTCTGGGGCCCGCGCAGCACCTCGATGCGGGACAGATCCTCGGTCAGAAGCTGGCTGAAATCGAAGGCGCGGTTCGGGGTCGAGGGGTCGTTGACGTCGATGCCGTCGATCTGGACCTTCACATGGTTCGAGTTGGTGCCCCGGATGAAGACCGAGGTCTGGCCGCCCGCGCCACCGGTGCGGACCACGTTGAGGCCCGGCACCTGCTGCAGAGCGTCCGGCACGGTGCGGACCTGCTGGACCTCAAGCCGGTCGGACGTCAGCACGGTGACGCTGGACCCGGTCTGGGTGACCGGCGTTGGCACGCCGGTGGCCGCGACCGAGATCTCGGCAAGCGAGACGGCGGTCTCGCCGCCGCGCGGCACGTCCGCGAAGGGCGCGGCCACCTGCTGGGCATGGGCGAAGGGTGCGGCGAGCAGGGCCGGACCGGCGCAGGTGAGCGCCAGCACGCTCCGGAGAGCGGAACCAAGGGTATGGGGCACGGGAGACAAGCCTCGGGCGACGGCAGTGGCACGTCACCGCGAACGAGGCCTCAGCGCACCGCCTCCTCTCGGGATGCGCGGCGCTTCGACACCCGTCAGGACACCCCGCCCGACGCGTTTCGCGTGTGACCACGACTGACGGCAGGTCTCCTGGCTCGCGGGTCGCTGCCCTCTCACCGTCTTCCCGGGCGA
>NZ_LSIX01001134.1:0-9531 GCF_001556475.1 Methylobacterium sp. CCH5-D2
CCGCGAGATAGCCCGGCCGCGGCACGCCGGGCGTCGCGCTGCGGCCGAGATAGATCAGCGCCCGCTTCACGCCGCCCGCCGCCGCGACCGGCTGGTAGGCTTTCACGTAGAGCCCGCCCGAGACGCCCTCGTAGCGGTCGAGCGTCGGCACGTCGGCGAGCGCCAGCTCCCAGAGCACGCCCCAGACCGAGCGGCCGGGATCGCGCAGGACCGAGGCGTAGCCCTCGCGCATGATGATGAAGCGGTGGCGGCGCAGCTCCGCCCGGCCGACGAGGCGCGAGGCCGGGCAGCGCAGGGCCATGGCGGCGGCGTCCATGTTGGCGCCGTAGGCGAAGTAGAGGGGCATGATGGCGGAGCGGTCGCTGCCCTACTCGCCGGGCCGGCCGTCGTGGCGGCGCGCCGCGCGCTCGTTGGCGAGGACGGCGGCGTAGGCCGCGGCCAGGACGACGGCCGGAATCACGAAGGTGACGAAGATCTCGCCCGCATTCATGGCTTCAGGCTCCGCAAAGCGCGTCTCGCCAGCAGATGTAGGCTCGCGCCGGCGCACAGCCAAATCGCAGCGAAGAACGCCGTCCAGGGGCTCGGCGGCGGCGCGCTCGCCACGCCGAAGCTCACCGCCGTGAGCGGCGTCACGACGCCCAGGATGACGAAGGCCACCGCGACGGTGTTGATCGCGGTGGCGAGAAGCTTGGTCTGCTCGTCGAAGGTCGCGCTCACCGCGCGGCGTCAGGCGAATTCGAGGATCACCGCGTCGACCGCGAGGCTGTCGCCCTCCTTGGCATGGATCTTCGAGACCGTGGCGTCGCGCTCGGCGCGCAGCACGTTCTCCATCTTCATCGCCTCGACCACCGCGATCGGCTCGCCGTTCTTCACCTCCTGGCCTTCCTTGACCAGGATCTGCTTGACGAGGCCCGGCATCGGGCAGAGCACCTGCTTGCCCGAGCCCGCCTGCTCCTTCACCGGCATCAGGGCGGCGAGTTCCGCCTCGCGCCGCGTGTAGACCCGCGCCTCGGCCGCGCAGCCCGCGTGCTGGAGCGCGACGCCGTTGAGGAGCCCCCGCACCTGGATCGCCGCGCGCTGCGCGCCGATCGTGCCGGTCCAGACCGGCGCGCCGGGGCGCCAGTCGCTCGCCACCAAGTGGGCGGCGCCGTCCTGTTCCGTCACCACGACGCCGTCCTCGTGCGGATCGACCGTGACCGGGTAGGCCTGGCCGGCGAGGATCACCACCCGGTCGCGCTCGAACTTGAGGAGCGCGGGGTCGCGCATCTGGCCCGAGATGCCGCGCTTGCGCTGGTTGAGCTGGTGGTCGATGGCGGCGGCCGCCGCCATCATGCGCTTGGCGACCGCGCCCGCGGGCTCGGGGGCCTGGAAGCCCTCGGGGAACTCCTCGGCGATGAAGCCCGTCGAGAGGCGGCCCTCCTGCCAGCGCGGATGCGCCATCAGGGCGGAGAGGAACGGGATGTTGTGGCGGATGCCGTCGATCGCGAAGGCGTCGAGGGCCTCGCCCTGCGCGGCGATCGCCTCGGCGCGGGTCGGCGCCCAGGTGACGAGCTTGGCGATCATCGGGTCGTAGTGGATCGCGATCTCGCCGCCCTCCTCCACGCCCGTGTCGTTGCGCACGATGGCGTGGCCCTGGCGGCCCTCCTCCGGCGGCAGGTAGGTGGTGAGCCGGCCGATCGAGGGGAGGAAGTTGCGGGTCGGGTCCTCGGCGTAGACGCGGCTCTCCACCGCCCAGCCGTCGAGCTTGACCTGGTCCTGGCTCAGCGGAAGCGGCTCGCCCGCCGCCACCCGGATCATCAGCTCGACGAGGTCGAGGCCGGTGATCATCTCGGTGACGGGGTGCTCCACCTGGAGGCGCGTGTTCATCTCCAGGAAGTAGAAGGACTTGTCCTGGCCGGCGACGAACTCGACCGTGCCGGCGGAATCGTAGTTCACGGCACGCGCCAACGCCACGGCCTGCTCGCCCATCTTCCGGCGGGTCTCTTCATCCAGGAGCGGCGAGGGCGCCTCCTCGATGACCTTCTGGTTGCGGCGCTGGATCGAGCACTCGCGCTCGCCCAGGTAGATGACGTTGCCGTGCTTGTCGCCGATCACCTGGATCTCGATGTGGCGCGGGTCGGTGATGAACTTCTCCACGAACACCCGGTCGTCGCCGAAGGAGGACGAGGCCTCGGACTTGGCGCGCGCGAACCCTTCGGCGACCTCGTCGGCCGAGTGGGCGATGCGCATGCCCTTGCCGCCGCCGCCGGCGGACGCCTTGATCATCACCGGATAGCCGATCTCGTCGGCGATCTTGACCGCGTGCTCGGGGCTCTCGATCACGCCGAGGAAGCCCGGCACGGTCGAGACCTGGGCGGCGGCCGCCGCCTTCTTCGACTCGATCTTGTCGCCCATCGCGGCGATCGCGCCCGGGTTCGGGCCGATGAAGACGATGCCGGCCTCCGCCAGCGCCCGCGGGAAGGCCTCGCGCTCCGAGAGGAAGCCGTAGCCCGGGTGCACCGCCTGCGCGCCCGTCTTCTTGCAGGCCTCCACGATCTTCTCGATCACGAGGTAGGACTGGGCGGCCGGCGCCGGGCCGATATGCACCGCCTCGTCGGCCATCGCGACATGGACGGCGTCGCGGTCGGCGTCCGAGTAGACCGCCACGGTCTTGATGCCCATCCGGCGCGCCGTCTTGATGACGCGGCAGGCGATCTCACCTCGGTTGGCGATCAGAATCTTGTCGAACATGCGCCGCTCGGACCGTTGCTTCCCAGGATGATGATCCGGGTTCTGCAGCCCGGTCGAATCCCCGATAAAGCAGATGTGCGGCGGACGGAAGCTGTGCTTTGGGGGACCTTCTGGGATACCAGGCGGGGCCCGCTCAGGCGGCGAGCGCGAAGCGCGGGCTGCGCGCCGCGTCCGGCTGGCGCGACCAGCTGTTGGCGGCGAGCGCGAAGGCCGTCAGGTTCTCGGCGCTGGCCTGGGCCTCGCGCACGATCTCGACGGCGATGCGGGCGGCGACCGGGGTCGGGCCGCTGCGGCCGGACAGCGAGCCGGCGAGCCAGGCGGCGGTCTCGCGCTCGATCCGGCCGGTCGGGCGCTCGCCCCAGACCGCGAAATCGACGACCGCGGCGATCAGGTAATCGCCGAAGGCGGCATCCGCCGGCACGGCGCGCTCCAGGGCGATCAGCATGTCGGCCTCCTCGCGGCTGCCGATCCCGTCGGGGAGCACGTCGCGCATCAGGCGGCGCACGTCGGCCTCCGAGATCAGGCCGGCGCTCTTGGCATGGTTGCAGAAGTGCTGAAGAGAAATGTTGATCATTGCTTGCTGCCTCCCCGGCTGTTTGTCTGTGCCGGTGCTTGTCATTCGATGTAATGGACTATGGCGGCGGAGGATCCTCTTGGAGGTTAATGCGAAAGTCTGAACCCGTGTTCAGGTAAACGCTCGCTCACGAAGCAGGCTTTCGGGAATCTTGCCGCGCGGCGCCGGGGCGCCGGCGCCGCGCCATGGGAAGAAAGGCCGCGCGGGCGGCGACCCCCGCGGAACGGTGGCGCTTGCCCCGCATTGACGCTCGGTTTCTGCGCGCGGAGTCGACGTTCCATGACCCTCCTGAAATGGGCCCTCATCTGCTTCGTGATCTCGTTGATCGCCGGCGGCCTCGGCTTTACCGGCATCGCCTCCGGCGCCGGATCGCTCGCCCGCATCCTGTTCGGCCTGTTCCTGCTCGTCGCGATCGTGATCGTGGTCATCGCCTTCGCGATCGGGCAGGCGGTGTTCTAGCGTGAGCCCTGCCGGACAGGCCGCCCTCGCGGGGCGGGTCTGCCTCGTCACAGGCGCGACGAACGGCATCGGCTACGAGACGGCGCTCGGGCTCGCCCGCGCGGGCGCCGCGCTCGTCCTGGTGGGGCGCGACGCCGGGCGGCTGCGGGAGGCGGAGGCCCGCATCCGCGCCGCCGTGCCCGGGGCCCGCCTCGATCCCCGGCAGGCCGACCTGTCGAGCCAAACCGAGATCCGGCGGCTCGCGGCGGAGGTCTCCCGCGCCCACGACCGGCTCGACGTGCTGGTCAACAACGCGGGCGCGATCTTCGACCGGCGGGAGGTGACGGTGGATGGCATCGAGCGCACCTGGGCGCTCGACCATCTCGGCTACGTGCTGCTCACCCTCGAACTCCTCGACCTGCTGGCGGCCTCCGGGCGCCCGGGCGCGGCCGCCCGCATCGTCAACGTCGCCTCGCGGGCGCACGAGCGCGGCCATATCGCGTTCGACGATATCGAGGCCACGAGGAACTACAGCGCGATTCGTGCCTACGCGCAGGCCAAGCTCGGTAACGTTCTCTTCACCTGCGCGCTGGCCCGCCGCCTCGCCGGGCGCCCCGTCACCGTGAACGCGCTCCATCCCGGCGTGATCAACTCGGGCTTCGCCCGCAACACCGGCGGCGTGCTGGGTTTTGGCTGGGGACTGATTCGGCCGTTCCTCTCCACGCCCGAGAAGGGCGCCCGGACCTCGCTGCACCTCGCGGCGAGCCCGGCGGTCGAGGGCGTGAGCGGGCGCTACTTCGCGCGCTGCCGCGACGTGCCCTCCTCGCGCGAGAGCCGCGACGAGGCCGTGCAGGAGCGGGTCTGGGCGCTGAGCCTGGAGCAGGTCGGACGGGGCTGAGGGCCGGCGGTCGAGGATGGGGCGGGGGCTTTCCCCTCTCCCCGCAGGGCGGGGAGAGGGGAGACTCAACCCTTCACGCCACCGCTGCCCCGTCCCGGGCCGCGGCCCGGCGGTCCTGGATCTCGATGAAGACCCGCGTCACCTCGCGGTTGCGCTCGCGCAGCGTCCGGTCGAGGCGCGTCACCGCGCTCTCGATCTCGGCGCCCGAGAGGTCGTCCGCCATGTCGAGGCTGACGTTCACCAGGATGTCGTCGGGCCCGAGATGCTGGGTCAGCACCGCGTTGACGTGGCGCACGCCGGGCTCGGCGCGCACGATCTCGCGGATCTGGGCCACCACCTCGGGGTCGGCGGCCTCGCCGATCAGCAGGCCGTGCGTCTCGACCATCAGGAAGATCGCCATGCCCACCAGCACCAGGCCGATGCCGACCGAGGCCCAGCCGTCGAGCGCGGGTTGGTCGAGGACGTGCGCCGCCACCACGCCCGTGAACGCGATCACGAGGCCGATCAGCGCCGCCACGTCCTCGACCAGGATCGTGAACAGCGACGGGTCCTTGCTGCGGCGGATCGCGGTGATCGGCGGCCGGTCGCCCTTCTCGGCCCAGAACGCCCGCACGGCCACGAGGCACGAATAGCCTTCCGCGAGGATCGCGAAGCCGAGGATCGCCACGTTCACCCAGAAGCCCGGAAGCCGGTAGCCGAGGATGGAGGCGTCGGCGGCGGGCTCGGGGTGCATGATCTTCTCCGCCCCCTCGTAGATCGCGAAGATGCCGCCCCCGAGGAAGATCATCAGCGCGACCACGAAGGCGTAGAAGTAGATCTCGCGCCCGTAGCCGAAGGGGTGGCGCTCCGTCGGCGGCTTCCTGGCCCGCTTCAGGCCGACCAGGAGCAGGATCTGGTTGGCGGTGTCGACCACCGAGTGCGCGCCCTCCGCCAGCATCGCGGTCGAGCCGGTGAGGAAGGCGCCCACGAACTTCGCCGCCGCGATGGCGAGGTTGGCGCCCGCGGCGGTGTAGATGGCGCCGGTGCTCTCGGCCATGCGCGTCGGTCCTGGCTGGGCCGGCGCGGGGCCGGTCTCGGGGAGGGGTGAGCCTGCAATGAGCCGGCGGCGGCCAAGGTTCCGCCGAGGTTCCACGGAGGTTCCACGGAGGTTCCTCCCCGTCGGCGGTGGACGGGCGGGGCGCCGTTCGGCATCGTGCCGGGCGACCGAGGAGACGACCGGAGCCGCCATGTCCGCAGACACCCCCGCCTACGATCCCCAGAACGTCTTCGCCAAGATCCTGCGCGGCGAGATCCCGGCCCACCGGGTCTACGAGGACGCCCACACCCTGGCCTTCATGGACGTGATGCCCCAGGGCGAGGGCCACACCCTGGTGATCCCGAAGGCGCCGTCGCGCGGCCTGCTCGACGCGGAGCCGGAGGCGCTCGCGGCGCTGATCGCGAGCGTGCAGCGGGTGGCGCGGGCCGTGAAGGCGGCCTTCGCGGCGGACGGGCTGACGGTCTTCCAGTACAACGAGCCGGCGGGCGGGCAGACGGTGTTCCATCTCCACGTCCACATCGTCCCGCGCCGGGAGGGCGTGCCGCTGAAGCGCCACGAGGGCGGCATGGCCGACAACGCCGTGCTGGCCGCGCACGCGGAGCGGATCCGGGCGGCGCTGGAGGGGTAGGCGCCCGGGGCCATCCTATCGCCAGCACCGGAGAGCATGTGGCGCGGGGCGGCCTCCGGTTGAGCGCGTCGGCCGCGCATGACTCCCCCTCTCCCCGCCGCGCGGGGAGAGGGGGGGCGCTTCATCCGTGAACGGGTGCGGTACGGCTCAGGCCGCCGCGGTGCCGCCCGCCTGGGCCATGCCGGCGAGCACCCGCCGGAGCGCGGCGTTCTCGGCCTCGAGCTCGCTGACCCGGCGCAGCAGGACCGCCACGGAGGCGTCGGCCGCCTCGACGGCCGGAGCGGCCGGGGCGGGGACGGGGGCGGCCTCATCCGCGAAGGTGACGCCGATGCCGTCCGCCCGCCGCCAGCGCAGGGTCGCCCGGTAGGTGCGGTCCTTCTGCGGGATGTGGAGGTCGAAGCTTGCCGGCAGCGTCGCGGTCTCGCTCAGCGCCAGCCGCGCGCCCGAGGTCGAGAAGTCCCGGACCATGCAGTCCATGGAGGACGCGCCGTTGTTGAAGCTGATGCGCCCCTTCAGGAAAACGCGCTGGCGCACCTCGTTGCGATGCTCCGCCGACATCTCGCCTCCGCCGCAGGATCGGTGATCGAGGCCGATCCTGGCACCGCAGCCCTTAAGGAATGTTTCCCCCGATCCGCGACTCGCGGGGGCCGGTCAGGCGGTGTAGCGCCGATCCACCGTCTGGAAGAGGTAGAAGCCGTTGAAGCGCACGGCCGTGTCGGCGGCCCGGCCGTCGAAATCGCGCGGCGCCCCGTACTGCGTCCCGAGCTTGCCCTCGAAGGTCCAGCGCCCGCCGCCGAGGAAGGCCGGCACCGTGCAGGCCTCCGGCACCGCGCAGCACAGCCCCTCGATGCTCTTCAGGCGGAACAGATTGTAGCTTCGCATCGGAAGTCCTCCGCTTGGCCGCCCTCGTGCCGGCCCGATGGGCCGGTGCCGGTCGATTCGACCCGTGCCGGTCGACTTGACCGGTGCCGACGCGCCGGATCGGTGCCGCTCCCCCGCGGCGCGTGCGCTGCGGAGAATCGGCTCCGATGCAATGCATCGGCTTGACCGTTCCCATAATGGCACAATCGGTCGGGTTTATGTCGGCTCGTTTGCGGGGACGTTTCTCTCCAGCTCGTCGAGCCAGATCCGGGCCGAGGCGTCCGAGGGCGCGCGCCAGTCGCCGCGGGGCGAGAGCGAGCCGCCGGCCGCCACCTTCGGGCCGTTCGGGAGGGCCGAGCGCTTGAACTGGCTGAAGCCGAAGAAGCGGGCGAGGAACACGCCGAGCCAGCGCCGGATCGTGGGCAGATCGTAGGCGATGCGCTTGGCCTCGGGGAAGTCCGGCGGCCAGGCGCCGCGCTCCGCATCGCCCCAGGCGTGGAGCGCCAGGAAGGCGATCTTCGAGGGCCGGAACCCGTAGCGCAGCGTGTAGAACAGGTTGAAGTCCTGCAGCGCGTAGGGGCCGATCGTGGCTTCCGTGCTCTGGGGCGTGTCGTCGGCGTCCATCGGCACCAGCTCGGGCGAGATCTCGGTGTCGAGCACCGCCTGGAGCGTCCGGTTCTCCTCCGCGCCCAGTTGGCCCGAGGCGATGACCCAGCGGATCAGGTGCTGGATCAGGGTCTTGGGCACGCCGCTGTTCACCGCGTAGTGGCTCATCTGGTCGCCGACGCCGTAGGTGCACCAGCCGAGCGCCAGCTCCGAGAGGTCGCCGGTGCCGACCACGATGCCGCCGTGCCGGTTGGCGAGCCGGAACAAGTAGTCGGTGCGAAGCCCCGCCTGCACGTTCTCGAAGGTGACGTCGTAGACCGCCTCTCCCCGCGCGTAGGGATGGCCCATGTCGGCGAGCATCTGCCGGGCGGCCGGGCGGATGTCGATCTCGGCCGCCGTGCAGCCCATCGCCCGCATCAGGGCGTGGGCGTTGCCCTTGGTGCCCTCCGAGGTCGCGAAGCCCGGCATCGTGTAGGCCAGGATGTCGGAGCGCGGATAGCCCAGCCGGTCGAAGGCCTTGGCGATCACGATCAGCGCGTGGGTCGAGTCGAGGCCGCCCGAGACGCCGATCACCGCCCGCTTGGTGCCCGTGGCCTCGAGGCGCTGGGCCAGCCCCGCCACCTGGATGTTGTAGGCCTCGTAGCAATCCTGCGCGAGGCGCTCCGCCTCGGCCGGCACGAAGGGGAAGCGCTCGACCCGGCGCAGGAGGCCGAGATCCCCGGCCGGCGGATCGAGCCGGAAGCCGACCCGGCGGTAGGGCGGGGCGCCCTGCGCGCGCGCCGAAGCCTGGGCGTTGTCGTCGAAGCTGCCGGCCTGGCGCCGGTCCTGGGCCAGGAGGTCGAGGTCGATGTCGGCGATGGTCGCCACCGGCGTTTGCGGGAAGCGCTCGCCCTCCGCCAGCCGCACGCCCGCCTCGTCGATCGAGGTCTGGCCGTCCCAGGCGAGGTCGGTGGTCGATTCACCCTGCCCCGCCGCCGCGTAGACGTAGGCACAGGAGGCCCGCATCGAGGCCGCGCGGGTGAGGAGCGCGCGCGCATCCGCCCGGCCCACCGTGATCGGGCTGCCCGAGGGGTTGGCCAGCACCGTGGCCCCGTGCAGCGCCGCCCGCATGCCCGGGGCATCGGGCACCCAGAGATCCTCGCAGATCTCGATGCCGACGACGAAGCCGGCGAGGTCCTCGGCCTCGAACAGCAGGTCGGTGCCGAAGGGGGCCTCGTGACCGGCGACCCGCACGGTCCCGCCCGCGATCCCGACGCCCGAGGCGAAGTGGCGCTTCTCGTAGAATTCGCGGTAGTTCGGCAGGTAGCTCTTCGGCACCACGCCGAGGAGCCGCCCACCCTGGATGGCCAGCGCCGTGTTGTAGATCCGGTTGCCCCGGCGCAGCGGCGCGCCGACCACGAGGAGCGGGCGCAGGCGCGCGGATTCGGCGATCAGCCGCCCGGCGGCCTCCTCGACCGCGTCGAGCAGCGTCTCCTGCAGGAACAGGTCCTCGATCGCGTAGGCCGAGAGCGCCAGCTCGGGGAAGACGGCGAGCGCCGCCCCCCTGTCGTGGCAGGTGCGGGCGAGGTCCAGCACCGCGTCCGCGTTGCGCCCCGGCTCGGCCGGGTGGCTGCGGCCGGTGCAGGCGGCCACGCGCGCGAAGCCGTGGCGATAGAGCGAGCGGAACTCTGGAACCTGGGTCACGGCGGGGCGGCCTCGCGTGCGGGTAACCTTGCCGGGGATCTAAGGCAGGCCGCCCCCGCTCTCCAGCGGGGCGGGGG
>NZ_LSIX01001135.1:0-504 GCF_001556475.1 Methylobacterium sp. CCH5-D2
GGGGTTTGGTTACAGGCGGGCCCCATCACCGCCCTCCCGTGTCGCGCTTGCCGCCCATGCCGGGCATGTTCATGCCGGGCATCCGGGAGTGGTCCATGCCCTCCATGCCGCCCGAGCCGGACTTCGGCGTCACGGCGCGGTTGAGCTCGCGCCAGTCCTTGGGATCGACCACGTCGTAGCGCGCCACGCCCGCGGTGACCGCGGAGTAGCGCGGCGCGCGCACGGCGACGGCGGGATCGGCCGGGGCGACGAGCCAGTGCGGCGCGGCGGTGGGCACGCAGGCCGCCAGCGGCAAGGCCGTGAGCGCCAAGGCCGTGAGCGCCACGGCCGGCCTGAGGGAGGTGAGCATCGCTGTGATCCCGAACGGGGGCTGGCGGCCGCGCTCGGGGGCGCGGACCGGCGGACAGGGAGTGGGGCGCGGGCGCGGCTGCGCCGGCCATGCCGGGCGCGGCCCGCGCAGGCAGGATCCTGGTCAGGGCGCGGCCGGGAGCGGCGTGCGGGCGC